>VAXF01000009.1:0-9504 GCA_005888395.1 Actinomycetota bacterium
GGCCCATCCGGTGGGCGTGTCGGGTGTGATCGAGCAGAGGAAGGTCACCAACGACGCCGCGGCCTTCATCCGCTCGCTCGCCGAGCGGTGGCACCGCAACGCCGGCTGGGCGGAGCGCGCCGTGCGGAGCGCGGCGAGCGCGAGCGCGCTCGAAGCCCACCGTCTCGGTGCCGTCGACCTCATCGCGGCCTCTCCGCGCGCTCTCCTCTGCGCCGCGGGCCGGAGCACGGTTGCGAGGCCGGTGCCGGGCCTCTGCAACGCGGCGCTCGTGCCATTCCACCGCACGCTCGCCGAGGGCATCTTCCACGCCTTCGCAGACCCCAACGTGGCCTTCCTGTTCGTGAACCTCGGCTTCCTCGCCCTGGTGATCTGGGTCATCCACCCCGGCCTCCACGTCAGCCTGCTGGCGGGCGTCGTGCTGACCGTGATCGGCCTGCTGATCCTCGACACGTTGCCGGTCCAGCTCGGCGGGCTGGTGCTGCTGGCCACCGCAGCCGTGCTCTTCGCCGTCGACGTCAAGGCCAAGGCACACGGCTTCCTCACCGCGGGCGGCCTCGTCTTCTTCGTCCTCGGCGGGCTCCTGCTCTTCGATCCGGACATCCCCAGCGCCCGCGTCTCGCGCCCGCTCCTCGTCGGCCTCGCCATCGCGGTCGGCATATTCATGTTCGTGCTCGTCCGCGCCCTGCTGTCGACGCGGGTCACCGTCGCTCCCGTCGGGACGCAAGGGCTCGCGGGCGCAGTGGCAACGACCACCACGCCGCTCGACCCCACCGGCAACATTCGCGTGCGCGGGCAGTGGTGGTCGGCCGAGTCCACCGGCGGCCCGATCCCGTCCGGCACCCGCGTGCGGGCCGTTCGCGTCGACGGGCTCACACTCGAGGTCGAGCCTCAGGACGAGGCCGCCACCGTTCCCGAAGTCAACGAGAAAGGGGCTCCGTGACCGCGCTCGTCATCCTCGGTGTCATCGTCGCCATCTTGGCGATCTACCTGCTCGCGGCCATCAAGATCGTGCGCGAGTACCAACGCATCGTCCTGTTCCGGCTCGGTCGCTGCATCGGCACCCGCGGGCCGGGGCTGACGATCATCGTCCCACCGTTCGACCGGGCAACCTGGGTCGACCTCCGCGAGCTGTACCTCGAGATCCCCAAGCAGACCGCCATCACCAAGGACAACGCGCCGATCAACATCGACTTCATCATCTTCTACAAGGTGATGGACGCGGTCACCTCGGTGCTCGAGGTGCAGAACTTCGCCGGCGCCGCCCTGAACATCGCCGCCACCACCCTCCGCAGCGTCGTCGGCGACATGAGCTTCGACGACGTCCTCTCGAAGCGCGAGGCGATGAACCACGAACTGCGCACCAAGCTCGACGAGACCACCGAGCGGTGGGGCGTGAAGGTCACCAACGTCGAGGTGCGCGAGATCGTGCCGCCGCCGCCCGTGCAGGAGGCCATGACCCGCCAGATGTCCGCGGAGCGCACGCGACGCGCCGTCGTCACCGAGGCCGACGGTCAGAAGCAGGCGTCGATCACCGTGGCCGAGGGCCAGAAGCAGGCCTCCATCCTCTCGGCGGAGGGCGACCGGCAGGCGGCGGTGCTACGGGCCGAGGGCTTCTCGCTCGCGCTGTCGAAGATCTTCGAGATCGCGCAGACCATCGACGTGAACACGATGACGCTCCAGTACCTCGAGGCTCTCAAGCAGATCGGCACGTCGCCGTCGACCAAGTTCGTCGTGCCCATGGAGCTCGCCAGCCTGCTCGGCGGCATCGGCGGCGCCGCCGGTCGCGCCTTGGGCGGCGACGGGGGCGCCGCCCGCTGACGTCAGGCGGCCTTGCGGCCGAGCACCGCGCCGACCTGGTCGGCGAGCGCGATCGCGATCAACCGGCGCTCGGTCGACACCCCGACACCCGGGGTCGGCACGAGCACGAAGCGCCCCAGCAGGGCTTCGCCGGCGCCCACCGGCAACTCGACTCCCTCGCGCGGGAGCTCGAACTCGCCGTCCGCGTAGCGGTGTACGCGCGTGCCGATTACGCCGTTGCGCTCGAGCCGGGGGAAGCCGGCGAGGTAGGGCGGGCGCTCGAAGTACGCGTCGCGGAGCCGGAGCGTGTCGATGAGCTCCGCGGTGACGGCGAGGAGGAGGTCGTCGACGAGCTCGCCCTTGGCGGCCAGCCCGGCGATCCGGTTGATCCGCCGCAGCTGGGCGCGATGGTCCGTGCGCAGCGCGTGGATGGTCTGCGAGCGGACCGCAATCTCCCCCACCACCAGCCCGACGGCGACGTTGGCGTTCGCGATCTCCCCGCGCACCCCGACGAGCGCCGCCGCCGCGCCCAACGCCCCGAGCGAGCCCACCGCGAGCCCGATGAGCGCCCGGGTCGTGCGATCGGTTCCCACGGGCTCGTTGTAGCGGCCCCTCGCAGGCACGAGCACGCCGTTAGCGCGCTCTTAGCGGTGCGCGGCCGAATCTTCACGCCTTTTTAGCGCCGAGCGATCTCAGCGGACGGTGACGCTCACGAACATGCCTGCCTTGAAATGGCCGGGGATGTTGCACACGAACAGGTACTTCCCGGGCGCCGTCAGGTCGACCGCGCGCGTCTGGTGCTTTCCCGGGTCGATGTTCTCGCCGTCGCTGATCAGGCTGATGCCCGGGCCCTCCTCGTTGATGTCACCGTTGTCGAGCGGGTACCGCGACGGATCGAGGTCGCTGCGGAACACCAGCAGCTCGTGCTGGGCCTTGCCGACGTTGTCGATCTCGAGCGTCCGGTGGCCCGGTGTGAGGCTCGTCGAAGCGAGCTGCACCTTGAACTCTCGAAGCTGCACCTTGAGCGCGGCCGACGGTTCGGTCGTCGGCGTCGCCTCCGACACGACGTCGCTCTTCGAGCACGCCGCGCTGCCGACCGCGGTCACAACGACGAGCGCGAGCCACAGCACGGTTCGATTTCGCTTCACGAGCCGATACTGCCCCGAACCGGCGTCGTCGGTCAGGGACCAAAGGTCCCGTTTCCCTCTCCATCGGTCCCGAGACGATGCCGGACGTAGTACCCTATGGGCAGTTCCCGTTCGAGCCACGCTGACGGGTGCGTTTGCAGGTCGCCTTCCGGGTCTCCCGCAAGTCAATGTTCGAGCGTGGAGATATGAGGAAAGCGACATGCCGGCAGGCACCGTGAAGTGGTTCAACGCAACCAAGGGCTTCGGGTTCATCACGCCCGACGAGGGTGGCGAGGATCTCTTCGTGCACCACAGCGCCATCGAGATGCAGGGCTACCGCGAGCTCACCGAGGGTCAGCGGGTGGAGTTCGAGAAGGCCAACGGCCCCAAGGGCCCGCAGGCCAGCTCAGTCCGCGGCATCTGACGAAACGCCCCGCCCGTGCCCGCCCGCCCGCCTGCTGACGGCAAGGTACTCGAGCTTCGCGGCAAGGGACGGTCGTTCGCGGCCATCGCCAAGCTGCTCGGCTACGAGAGTGCCAACGCCGCCAACGTCGCATTCAACCGTGCGCTGCGGGCGCGGCCGGCGGCCGAGCAGAAGCTGCTCCGCAAGCAGGAGAAGCTTCGGCTCGACGCCCTCGCCGAGCGGGTGCGGGCCCGGCCCAACCTGAGCGAACGGGAGATCGGCCGCCAGCTGCGGACGATCTCCCGCCTTCGCAGCGAGCTCGCCGCGGAGTAGGAGTAGTCGCTGTCGGAGTAGTCCGACGCCTGCGCCGCGTGGTACGCGGTAGCCGGTGCCACCCGACCGCCGTCCGCCGACCGACATCGAGTACCAGCAGCTGCTCGAGTTCCGCGACCGCCTCCGTTCGTTCCTGCGCTGGAACGAGGCGCGCGCCCGATCGGTGGGCCTGTCCCCGGCCCAGCACCAGCTCCTCCTGGCCATCCGGGGCCACCGCGGCGGCTCCCCCACCATCAGCGACGTGGCCGAGCACCTGCTGATCCGCCACCACAGCGCCGTCGGTGCCGTGAACCGCGCCGTCGCCGCCGGCCTCGTCGAGCGGCACGCCGACCCCGACGACCGCCGGATCGTGCGGCTCTCGCTGACCGAGCGGGGCGCAGCGCTCCTCGCCGGGCTGACCCTCACCCATCAGCACCTTCAGGAGCTGGCGCGGCTCCGCGACCACCTCGAGCCGCTGCTCGGGGCGGGCGACTGACCGCAGTCGATCCGGTGACCGGGCCCGGGCGAGCCCGGCCACCCTCCGTGAGCCTTCCGGCCCGGGCTTGAGGCCGCGGCTTCCGGGGAAGAACCGTCCCGACGATGTCGCTTCGCCCGCCCTCGTTGGCGCGTCCGCCGACAGCGTCGACATCGAAGAGCGACCCCGGAGGGCCTACCGGTTGCCCGTGACCACGGACCAGCGCGAGCAGCGGCGTCCCCCGTCGCCTCGGGCGCCACGCCGGCCCGAGCCCGTCCCCGCGCCGCCGCCTCAGGACGAGCCGAGCCTGCCGCGGGCCGTGCTGGCGGTCCTGCTCGTGTGGACGATGGCACTCGCGCTGGTCGTCGGTCGCGGAGCGCGACGGGGCGGGGTGTGGACGGCCCGTCATTGGCCCGCGGTTCGCAACGCCGCAGGCCGGGCGGTGGTCGCCATGGCGCGGGCGACGGCGAGCGGGGCTCGAGCGTTCGCGCGTTGGTGCGCGGCCCACTGGCCGGGTGCGCGCGAGCGAACTGTGCGGGCCGTCATCACGATCCTCTACGTCAGCTGGCGCACCACCGTGGTGCTCGCTCGATGGACGGCGCGCAACTGGCCCCTTGTCCGTCACCAGCTGGCGGTCGCAGCGCGGGCGACCGCCCGCACGATGCGGCTGGTGGCCGTGGGCGTGGCCAGGTGGCTCTCGGCCCATCACCGGCTCCTGGGTCGCGCCGGCCGGCGACTGAGCATGGTCGTCGTGACGGCGGTGGTCGTGGCGCTCGCGGTCGTGCTCACGACCGTCGTCACCGTGCGCGCCGGCGTCGCCGCCATCGCGTTCTCAGCCCGCTTCAGCACCCACGTCAGGCTGCCGCCGCTCGCCCGGCGGTCGGTCATCTATGCCGCCGACGGATCCGTGATCACCGTCCTCCACGCCGTCGAGGACCGCGAGCCCGTGCCGCTGTCGCACATCTCCCCGACGCTGGTGCACGCGGTGGTCGACACGGAGGACGCGCACTACTGGCACCACGGCGGCATCGACGCCGGCGCCGTGCTTCGGGCGCTGCGCGCCGACGTGACCGCAGGGCGAATCCGGCAGGGAGGCTCGACCATCGCCCAGCAGCTCGTGAAGACGACCCTGCTCGCGCCCCGGCACGACTTCCGGCGCAAGCTCGACGAGATGGTGCTCGCGGAGCGGGTCGTGCACCAGCTCGGCAAGCGGGCGGTGCTCGAGCGCTACCTCAACACCGTGTACTTCGGTGAGGGCGCCTACGGCGTCGAGACCGCGGCCGAGACCTACTTCGGCGTGAGCGCGGCCAAGGTCGACACCGCGCAGGCCGCCCTACTGGCCGGGTTGATCCAGCACCCCGACGGCTACGACCCGATTCGCGCGCCCGCCGCGGCCCGCCAACGCCGGCAGAGCGTGCTGGCCTCGATGGCCCAGCACCACCATCTCGGCCACGCGGCCGCGGCCGCCGCCGCGTCGGAGCCCCTGCCGAGCCGGCTACACCGTCCGCCTCAGACGCGCGACTACTTCAGCGACGCGGTCGTACAGAGCCTCCTTGCCGATCACCGCCTCGGCGCCACCCGGCAGGACCGGTACCGGCGCGTGTTCGGCGGCGGCCTTCGCATCCGCACCACGCTCGACCCGACGTTGCAGCGGCAGGCGCAGCAGGCCGTTGCCGCGGGGATCCCGGCCGGCCACCACCTGAGCGCGGCGCTGGCCGCGGTCGATCCCGCGACCGGCGCCGTGCGGGCGGTCGTCGGCGGGCCCGACTTCGGCGTCTCCGAGTTCGACACCGCCCTGGCCGGCGCCGGTCGCCAGCCCGGCTCCGCCTTCAAGGTCTTCACCCTGATCGCTGCCCTCGAGCACGGCTCGTCCCCCGCCCGCGTCATCGACGGGTCGTCACCGTGCACGATCCCGAATCCCGGCGGCACGCCAAACCCCTGGAAGCCGGCCAACTTCGAGGGCGAGGCCTTCGGGCCCATCACGCTGGCCGACGCGACCGCCCATTCCGTCAACTGCGCATACGCCCGGCTCGCGCTGCAGGTCGGGCTGGCGCGCGTGGCCGAGACCGCCCATCGCATGGGCATCACCGCGCCACTGCAAGTGGTGCCGTCGATGACGCTCGGCACCAACACGGTCACACCGCTGCAGATGGCCTCGGCCTACGCGACCCTCGCCGCCGACGGCGTGCACCACCGTCCGCACCTCGTCTCGCAGGTCAACGGGCCCGACGGCAAGCTCATGTTCTCCGACGACGACGCACCCGAGCGCGTGCTGAGCCAGCAGGTTGCGCGGGCCGCCACCCAGATGCTCTTGGGTGTCGTCGACCACGGAACGGGCACCGCCGCCGCAGTTCCCGGGCGGCAGGTCGCGGGCAAG
Source organism: Actinomycetota bacterium (assembly GCA_005888395.1). Classification (GTDB taxonomy): domain Bacteria; phylum Actinomycetota; class Acidimicrobiia; order Acidimicrobiales; family AC-25; genus AC-25. The sequence continues at coordinate 6,492 of VAXF01000009.1, forward strand.
ACCGGTACGACCGAGGACTACCAGGACGCGTGGTTCGTCGGCTACACGCCCGAGCTGGCGACAGCGGTCTGGATGGGTGACCCCAGCGGCGAGGTGCCGATGCGCGACGTGCAGGGCATCAACGTCATCGGCGGGAGCTTCCCGGCGCGGCTGTGGAGCGCGTTCATGGGCCAGGCGCTGGCGAACGTCGCGCCCAGCGCGTTCCCCCAGCCGGATCCCGCGCTGATGCCACCGGCGAGCAGCGCCACCCCAGCTCCCGGGAGCACGACACCCGTGACCACGTGGTGCTCGTCCTCGTGTGCCCACCCGGGGAAGCGCGGTCCGAAGTAGCTCTCGACGGTCAGCGGCCCTCGAAACGCCCGGGGCGCCGTTCCGACACGGCCACGATGCCCTCGCGCGCGTCGGCGGTGCTCGCCAGTCGCAGCTGCTCGGCGGCCTCGTGCCGGGTCGCGCTCCTCACGCGCTCGGCGAGGCCGGCCCGGAGCGTCCGGTTGACGGCCGCGGTGGCGAGGGGCGCGTTCTCGGCGATCTCGGCCGCGAGCTCGAGCGCGGCGTCGCGCACGCGTTCGGCGGGGACGCACACGTCCGCCAGGCCGAGGGCGACCGCCTCCTCGCCGTTGAAGCGCCGACCGGTGAGGAGGACGAGCGCCGCCTTCGAGGGGCCCACCTGCTCGGGCAGCGTCACCGACAACCCGAAGCCCTGGTGGATGCCGAGCTTGGTGAAGTTGGCCGAGAAGCGCGCCTCGGGACAGGTGACGCGGAGGTTCGCCGTCATCGCGAGCCCGAGCCCGCCCCCGATCGCCGGCCCGTGCACCGCGGCCACGAACGGCGTGGCGACCGCGCACATCCGCGCGGCGGCTGCGTAGAGACGGTCGGTGTTGGTGAGGCCCTCGGGAGGCGGAGTGCTGTCGTCGCTGTTATCGCCGGCCGGGCCGAAGTGAGCGCCGGCGCAGAACGAACGCCCGTCGGCCGCCAGCACCGCGGCCCGCACCGCGGGGTCGGCGTCGAAACCCTCGAGGGCGTCGGCGACGCCCTCGACCAGCGCAGGCGTGAGGAAGTTGTGGGGCGGTTGCCGGAGCTCGATGAGGCCCACGTTGCCCGTGATCTCGACGCCGACGCTCGCCACGGCCCGGAGCGTAGAGCGACGGGCTACCGCGGGCGGCCCATCTGCGCTTCCACGAGCGCGACCGCCTCCATTGCCGCCTCGCACTCGAGGTCCTGGTACGCGCCGAGGCCTTCGGAGGTGCAGCCGGCCATGTACAGGCCTTCGATCGTCGCGACCTTCACGGGGTGCCGAGCCACGGGCTTGAGGTGGCACGCCCGCATCTCCGGTCCCGACAGGTACTGGTACTGCGACCACTCCACGCACTCATCGAGGTCGGTGTAGTACCAACGGACGTAGTCGAGGATCCGGTCGACCGCAGCTCTCGCGTCGCGCCAGTGCCGCCAGCGTCTTCCCTCGCCCTCACCCCAGTGCGAGATGACGACTTCCAGGAGATGCTTTCCCGCGGGCGCGATCTTCGACGAGTGACACGACGCGAACTGGAACGCGCCGTGGTAACGCTTGACCGACTCGTCGCCCCAGAGCACACGGTGCCAGCCCGGCATGTCCTCGGTCTCGCCGTCCGAACGGCGGGTCGGCAACCGACCGAGCCCCGCCCACCAGCCGGCGAAGTCGTTGGAGTGATCGAGCATTCGCCGCGACATCTCGCCGAACCCCGACGGCAGCAACTCCTCCTCGACGAGCTCGAGCAACGCCCAGCCGGGGTAGTCGGTGATCACCACCGGCGCAACGAACTCCTGCACGAGGTTGGCGGCGTCGACCGCGACGACACCGGTGACCCGCCGGTCCTCGACGACGATCTCTAGCGGCTTCCAGCCCAACCACAGCTCACCACCGTGGCGCTCGATGACTCGCACCAAGGGTGAGACGAGACCCTGCATGCCGGCGGCGTCCGGATCCTCGGGGTAGAAGCCCCTCGACCCGTACGCGCGCGACTGCTGGAGGAAGCCGATGAGCCGTCCGACGGAGGTGTTCTCCGACGGCGACGGGAACATCACCTCACCTACCTGCAGGATCGCGGTGCGAACGACGCTGTCCTCGACGTTGCGGTCGAGCCAGTCTCCGAGGGTGACCGGAACGAGACGGACCTGCTCGTCGTCGGACGTCGACATGAGCCGGCGCATGGTGTCGAGGTAGCCGCTTGCCGTCTCGTCGGTCACGTCATCGCGGCCGGTGAGGACCTGGACGGTGGCGCGCGCACCTTCGAGGCGGTCCACTCCGGGCCGGCCCCCGAGATGGAGATCCTCCGACGTGCGAGCCGGCAGCCGGTGGAGGCGCATACCGCCGGCGAGCGGCCGGGTGTGGAGCTCGGCGCCCATGGCGCGGACGGCGGCGACGTAATGCAGCGGCAGGCCGAACACGTTGTCGCCGACGCCGTGACCGTCGCGGTGCCCGAAGGCGATGTGGTACCCGTGGTGCTCCACCGAGCCGCAGCGCCCGCCTGGCTGCTCGAGCGCGTCGACCACCACCACGCGGTGCCCGCGATGGGCGAGCAGCGCGGCCGACGTGAGGCCCCCGAGGGATGCGCCGACGACGACGACATCGACCTGCTTCGTCACGCTCACTGGTGGCCCGGCCGTTGGTCCGGCGGCACGAGCACGCAGTGGGTCCCCCGGTAGATGGTGGGGATGCACTTGTTGCAGTGGACGCAGAGGCCCTCGGTGACGTCGCCCTTCTGCCAGCGGCGCACCAGGTCGGGCTCGCGCAGCAGCGCCCGGCCCATGGCCACGAACTCGAAGCCCTCCGCCAAGGCCGTCCGCACGGTGTCGAGCCGGTTGATGCCCCCGAGCAGCACGAGGGGCATCCGCAGCGCCTCGCGGAACTGGCGAGCGTACGAGAGGAAGTACGCCTCCTCGAATGGGTACGACGGCAGGAACCGCTTGCCCATGAGCCTGAAGGCGGTGCGCAGCGGTTGGGGGAACGCTTTCGCCATCTCGTCGACGGGCGCGT
>VAXF01000009.1:9519-12423 GCA_005888395.1 Actinomycetota bacterium
TCCAGCGCGTCGAGCACGCCGTCGGACTCGAGCAGCAACGCGGCCTCGATGCTCTCGTCGAGCCAGATGCCCCCTCGATAGCCGTCGGCCATGTTGAGCTTGGCGATGACGGCTATCGACGGACCGACCGCCGCTCGCACCGCGCGCGTCACGCGCCGCGGGAACTCGGCCCGGTTCGCAACACTCCCGCCCCAACGGTCGCTCCGCCGGTTGAGCGCGGGACTGAGGAACGCGCTCAGCAGGTAGTTGTGGCCCAGGTGCAACTCGACCGCGTCGAAGCCGGCGTCCCGGAGCACGACGGCGGCGCGGGCGAAATCGCGGGTGATGCGCTCGATGTCGTCGTCGGTGATCGCCTTGGTGAACCGCAGCGCCATCGGCGTGAAGATCCGCGATGGGGCGAGACCGGTGCGTCCAGTGCCGGCCGCAACCGGCCCCGCGTGACCGATCTGGGCCGACACCGCGGCGCCCTCGGCGTGCACGGCGTCGGCCAGCGCCGCGAGACCGGGCGCGGCCTCGTCGCGCACCACGATCTCGGCGGGGGCGCCCTGTCCGTCGGGCGAGACAGCCAGATAGGCCACCGTCGTCACGCCACGGTGCGGTGGAAGTCGATCAGCCGGTCGGTAACCGCGTTGTCGACCGCCATGCCCTCGAACGTGGCGGCCTTGATGAAGCGGTTGCGGAGACGGATCGGGCCCAGTGGGGCGGGAGCGAACGGGTCGACGGCCGGGATCCTGACGTCGCTACGGGTGCATGTCCTCGGGGGCGACGTCGCGCACGTGTTGGGCGAAGGACCACTGGTGGCCCTCGGGGTCTTCGGCGCTGTACATGCGATCGCCGTAGAACTGGTCGGCGGGCTCGCTCAGAACGCCGGCGCCCGCGGCCTTCGCCGTCGCGAAGTGCTTGTCGACGTCGTCGACGTACACGTAGACGAGCTGCGTCGCCCCACCCCGGCGCTTCGGGTTCTGGTAGTCGGGTCCCGGGTGGCCCATCATCACGACGCCGTCGCCAAGCCTGATCTCGGCGTGGTTGGCTCTGCCGTCGGGGCCCTTCATGCGGACGTCCTCGGTGAAACCGAACGCGCCGACCAGCCAGTCGAGGGCGGCGTCGACGTCCTCGTAGAGCAGGTACGGGGTGATCCGCGGAAAGCCTTCAGGTGGGTTCTGGGGCATCGCCGGACCCTAACCGGAGCTGGTCGAACTCCGTCGGCCCGGAGGTCACACGTCGACGAACCGACCCACGCCGCGAGCTCGGGCGGCGGAGAGCACCAGCGCGGCGCCGGCCAGGTCCTCGACCGCCACGCCTACCGACTTGTAGAGCGTGAGCTGTCCCGGCGAGCTCCGGCGAGGTCGTGCACCGAGGACCAGCTCACCCAGCTCGGCGCGGACGTGATCGGGGCCGATGAGCCCGTCACGGATGGGCCAGAGCAGGTCGTTGGCGCCGGCGGGTACCGGTGCCAGGGCCGATGCCCGCGACTCGACGACGACCAGGGCGTCGACCACCGTGGCCGCGTCGACTTCCCGGCCCGCGACGTGGAAGCCCACCGAGTTCACGTGGGCGCCGGGCGCCAACCACTCCCGCCGCACGACCGGCTCGGGTGAGTGCGTCGCCGCGCACACCACGCCGGCCCCCGCCAACGCGTCGGCGAAGCTCGGGACTGCCCTCACCGGGACGGCCACGCGCGCCCGCAGCTCCGCGGCCAGCGCGACGGCCTTGGCTTCGTCGCGCCCGGCGATCCGCACCTCGGTGAGCGAGGGGCAGACGCGGGACACGGTGAGGACGTGCGCGCGGGCCTGGACGCCGGTGCCGAGCATGGCGAGAACGGCGGCATCCGGGTCAGCGAGATATCGGGTGGCCACCGCCGACGCGGCTGCTGTTCGTTCGGCCGTGAGGACGGTGCCGTCGAGCAGCGCGTCGGGCGCCCCGGTGACGGGATCGAACAGGACGATCACCGCCTGATGCGTTGGCCGGCGCGTGCCGGCATTGCCCGGAAAGACCGTGACGAGCTTGGCGCCGAGCACCGGCCTGCCGGGCAGGTAGCCGGGCATGACCGCGAGGAGCGCGTCACGCTCCTCGACGGTGGCGGCGACGCGCGGTGGCATCGAAGCCGCGCCCGCGCTCAGTTCGGCCAGACCCGTGGCGACGGACTCGATCAGCTCGTCGCGGACGAGGACGGCCTCGACGTCGGCGCCGTCGAGAACGAGCACGCCCCATCCTGTCCGGTCAATGACCGAGCACGCGGGCCAGCGTGGCCGCTGCGATGTTGCGTCCGGTCAGGACCACCACCGTCGTCCCTGGTCCGGACGTGATGCGGCCGCCGAGGAGTGGGGCCAGCGCCGCCGCCGCCGACCCCTCGGCGACCAGGCCGTGCTCGGCGGCGAGGAAGCGGATGGCGTCTTCGATCTCCGCCTCGGTCACCGCCAGCACCTCGGTCGGGTAGCGGCGGGCCAGCTCGAGGGTCACGGTGCCCGGCTCGAGGTTGCCCGCCAAGCCGTCAGCCAGTGTCGCTCCGACCTCGACCGGCACCACGTGACCGGCGTCGAGTGCCGCAGAGAACGCCCGCGACATGGCCGCCTCGACGCCGACGACGCGGACTCCTGTCACCGTGGTCGCGGCCAAGGCGAGCCCCGCGAGCAGCCCGCCCCCACCCACGGGCGCAACGATGGTGGAAAGATCCGGCACCTGCTCGAACAGCTCCAGGCCGATCGTCCCCTGACCCGCGATGACCTCCGGGTCGTTGTAGGGCGAGATGAAGTGCGCTCCCTCGCCGGCCAGCGCGAGAGCATGGCGTTCGGCCTCGTCGTAGCTGTTGCCGCGACGGACGAGGCGCACGCCGGAGCGCTCGAGTGCGGCCAGCTTGACCGGCGACGCTGTCACAGGGACCACCACCGTGGCGCGAGCGCCGAG
>VAXF01000010.1 GCA_005888395.1 Actinomycetota bacterium
CGGATCGCGTCCGCCGCCGGGTTCGACCCCGCAGGCGACGGCGACGAGCACAACGCCGACGCGCCAAAGGCGATCGACGGCGACCCCGCCACGGTATGGACGACCCAGACCTACACCAGCCCCACCTTCGGCAACCTCAAGTCCGGCGTCGGCCTCGTCCTGCGGCTCGACCGGCCTACGAGCCTCGCCCGCCTGAAGGTGACATCGAGCTCCCGGGCGTGGGCGGCGTTCGTGTACGTCGCCGGACAGCCCGCGGCCACAATCGCCGGCTGGGGCACGCCGGTGGCCAAACAGACCGGCATCGA
>VAXF01000011.1:0-8906 GCA_005888395.1 Actinomycetota bacterium
CGCTGCTCGCCATCGCCCGCGGCCTCCCGCGCTTCGACGGCGTGTCGGCCTTCGGGACGTGGGCCTACCGCGTCGCCACCAACGCCTGCCTCGACGAACTCCGGCGCCGGCACCGACGGCCCGAGCCGGTGCCCGACGACCCCGCCGCTCCGGCGTGGGAGCACCCGCCCGACGAGGTCGCTGCCGACCGTGTCGACGTCGATGCCGCGCTCGCCCGGCTCCCCCTCGAGTTCCGCGCCGCAGTCGTGCTCCGTGACCTGTGCGGGCTCGACTACGCCGAGATCGCCGAGGTGCTCGGCGTACCGCCGGGGACCGTCCGCTCTCGCATCGCGCGCGGCCGCGCCGCTCTTGTCCCCCTGCTCGCCCGGAACCAGACCAGTGAGCCCGAGCGTCCAAAGCCTGTGCCATGAACGACGACGACCACCTCGACGACGAGGCCCTGAGCGCCGCCCTCGACGGTGAGCTCGCCGGTGCCGCGCGCGCCCACCTCGCCGCCTGCAACCGGTGCTCGGCGCGCCAGGCGGAGCTCCACGCCGTTGCCCTCGCGCTCGGTGAGGAGCCGGCGGCACCCTCGGCGGCGCGACGCGACGCGGCCGTCGCCACTGTCCTTCGGACGACGCGCCGCGCCCCCCGCTTCTCGCCGCCGATGTTGGTCGCGGCAGCCGCAGCTGCCGTCGTCGTCGCGGTCGCGGTCGCGGTACCGCTGCTCACCCGCTCCACCAGCCGTCCCAAGACCACGACCGCTGCCGGACGGCTGCGAGCTGCCGGCCCGGTGACGGTCCCCGACCTCGGGGCGATCGAGACCGAGGGCGCGCTTCACGATCTCCTCCTGGCCCGCCTCGCGACCCCTGCCCGTAGCGCGTCGGCGGCGGCGCGCGGTGTGGCCCCGGGTGCTGCGCCGGCGCAGGCTCCCCCTGGGAGCGCGGTGTCCCCGTCGCCGGGGGGCGCGGTGTCACCGTCGCCGAGCGGCGAGGCGAAAGTGACCGACAGCTCGGTCACCGTGTGCCAGGCCGACCTCCTCCGCCAGCTCCACCGCTCGGACGCGCCCGGCTACGAGGCGGTGCTCGTCTGGCGGGGAACGCCGGCGGTGGTCTTCGCCTTCACTTCGAGGCGCACCGAGGTCTACGTCATGGCGCGTGCGGGCTGCCGGATACTCGTCTTCGAGCGCTTCTCGACCTGACCACGGCGGTGACGGCGCCGAGCGCGGCGGCCGTCCATGCGCCCACCGGTATCGCCTCGTGACGGTGGTGCACCGAGATCCAGCCGGCGACGAGCAGGCCGCCCGCCGCCAGTGCAGGGGCAGCCACGCTCGAGACGGCCGTCACGCCGCGCCCGACCCATGTCATCACCTCGGCGACGGCCAGCCCGAACAGCACGCCCATCACGAGCGGCAGAACACCGCTGAACTCGTACTCTCCGAGTATGAGCGCGCCGAGCACGGCCGCACCCGCTCCGGCCACGACGGCAACCGCTTGGCGCATGAAGGGTCAACGCTAGGCTGCGCCCGTGTCCGACTACGGCCAGGTGTCGCGCGCGCCGACCGACGTGCGCGGCGACGCCGACTGGGCGGCGCGCACTGCCGACACGATCGAGCGGGTCGTCGGCTCGGTCCACGACAAGGCGGTCGCCCCGGTCACGAGCGCGGCCCGCTGGATCGTCTACGGGTTGGTCGCGGCAGCGGTGGGGATGGCGGCGGTGGTACTACTCGCGATCGGCATCGTGCGAGTGGTGATCGCCTACGTGCCGCCACACGAGGCCTACGCGGCCGAGGGCTACGCCGGCGGAATCTTCTTCCTGCTCGGCCTGTTCCTGTGGTCGAAGCGGGCATCCCGCCGCTGAGGCGACTGCCCGACTGGAGAGGAGCCGATGGCCGACGCCGTGCGAGACGTGATCATCATCGGCTCGGGGCCGGCGGGCCTGACCGCCGCGATCTACACCGCGCGCGCCAACCTGAAGCCGTTGGTGATCGAGGGCGAGATCTCCTCCTCCGGCGACCAGCCCGGTGGTCAGCTGATGCTCACCACCGACGTGGAGAACTACCCCGGCTTCGTCGACGGCGTCCTCGGCCCCGACCTCATGGCCACGTTCCGTGCCCAGGCGGCCCGGTTCGGCGCCGAGTACCGCACCGAGAAGGCCACGCGCGTCGACCTCTCGTCCCGCCCATTCCGCGTATGGGTGGGCGACGACGAGCACCGCGCCCGCTCGGTCATCGTCTCCACCGGCGCCCGCTCCCTGATGCTCGGCGTGGAGCACGAGATCGAATTGATCGGCTCCGGCGTGTCGACCTGCGCCACCTGCGACGGCTTCTTCTTCCGCGGCCGTGACATCGCGGTGGTCGGCGGCGGCGACTCCGCGATGGAGGAGGCGATCTTCCTCACCAAGTTCGCCGACAAGGTCACCGTCGTGCACCGTCGCAAGCACCTGCGAGCCTCGAAGATCATGCAGGACCGCGCCTTCACCAACCCGAAGATCGAGTTCGTGTGGGACTCGGTCGTGAGCGAGCTGGTCGGTGACACGAAGCTCGAGGGCGTCCGCGTGCGCAACGTGCAGAGCGGCGAGGAATCGACCCTGGCCGTCACCGGGCTGTTCGTCGCCATCGGCCACGCGCCGAACACCGACCTGTTCCGCGACCAACTCGACATGGACGACGCCGGCTATCTGCTCACCCACGCGGGGACACGCACGTCGGTCGAGGGCGTGTTCGGCGCCGGCGATGTGCAGGACCACGTCTACCGTCAGGCGGTCACGGCCGCCGGCTCGGGCTGCATGGCGGCCATCGACGCCGAGCGGTGGCTCGAGAGCCAGGCCCACGCCGGCGACACCGCCGGCACCCCTTCCGAGTGGTAGTCATCGAAGCGATCCGAGGAGGACCATCGCATGGACAACGTCACCACCCTGAGTGACGCCACCTTCGACGAGGAGATCAAGGCGACGGCCGAGGCCGTCCTCGTCGACTTCTGGGCCGAGTGGTGCGGGCCGTGCAAGCTGATCTCCCCTATTCTGGAAGAAATTGCCAATGAGCACCCGGGCAAGCTGCGGGTAGGAAAGCTCAACGTGGACGACAACCCCGCGGTGGCGCGGCGGTTCGAGGTCATGGCCATCCCCACCCTCATCCTGTTCCTCGACGGTGAGCCGAAGAAGCGGCTGATCGGCGCCAAGGGCAAGGGTCAACTCCTCCAGGAGCTCGAGGAATTCCTGTAGATGACCGGCCCGACGAGGCGGGCCGCCTCCCGCTACGGCAAGCAGCCGCGGGCGAGGAGGTACGCGACCTGCAACGCCGGCTGAGCGCGCTCGGCTACGAGAGCGCAGCCGACGACGCGGGCCGCTTCGCCGAGGCCACGGAACGGGCGGTGCGGGCCTTCCAGGACGCTCGCGGGCTGCGGGTCGACGGAGTCTGCGGGCGCCAGACGTGGTCGGCGCTCGTCGAAGCCGGGTGGGCCCTCGGCGACCGTCTCCTCTACCACCGTTCGCCACCGCTCCGGGGCGACGACGTCGCCGTGCTCCAGCGGCGGCTCGGCGCGCTCGGCTTCGACGCCGGTCGGGTCGACGGCATCTTCGGCGTTCGCACGAGCGCGGCGCTGGCCGAGTTCCAACGCAACGCCGGCCTCACCTCCGACGCGATCTGTGGCCCCGCCACGCTCGGCGCTCTCGAGCGCCTCGGTCCGCGCGGGACGGGGGCCAGCGTCGCCGGTGTCCGCGAGCGGGAGACGCTGCGCCACGCGGCGCGCACGCTCGCCGGGAAGCGGGTCGCGGTCGGCGCGGGCCCGGGTCTCGACGCGCTCGTGACCGCCGTGGGCCGCGCCCTGACCGAAGCCGGCGCGGTGGTCGCGACCCTCACCGATCTCGACGACGCCGTCCTGGCTTCGCAGGCGAACGCGTTCGGGGCCGAGGCCTACCTCGGCCTCACCGGTGTCGAGCAGGGGTGCATCGCGGCCTACTACGCCACTCGAGGGTTCGAGTCCGCAGGCGGCCGCCACCTCGCCACCCTGCTCCAGGCGGCGGTGGCCCCGGTGCTCACCGACGAGCCCTGCCCGGCGCGGGGCATGACCCTTCCGGTCCTCCGGGAGACGCGCATGCCGGCCGTGGTCTGCGAGCTGGGCCCGCCCGGCGCCGTCGTCGAGCGCACTGCCGACCTCGCACACGCCCTGGCGTCGGCGGTTCAGGCCTGGGTCGAGGCTCCGGTGGAGGTCGAGGTCCAGTCTCCACAGCGGAAGTCACAGGCTGTGGACAGCGCGCGCGAGACCGCCCGACCGCACTAGTAGGAGTCGGACCCCCCGGATGGGCCGGGTTCGGTCATGCGCCGGTAGATCCGCTCGAGGTCCTCGAGGCTGGCGAACTCGATCACGACCCGGCCCTTCCTCGGCCCCATCTCGACCTTCACCCGCGTATCGAGGCGCTCGGACAGGAGCTGCTCGAGCTCGAGGAGCCCAGGGGCGCGGAGGCGGCCCGGGGCTCCCTCACCGGGCCGGCCGGGCTCGGGAGGCCGGGTGCCGGAGGCCTCACGCGCGCGCACCAGCTCCTCGACCTGGCGCACCGACAGACCCTCGGCCACGGCCCGGCGGGCGAGGGCCTCCTGGTAGGCACGGTCGGGTGTCCCGAGCAGGGCGCGGGCGTGGCCGGCCGAGAGCGCGCCCTCGGCCACCAGCCGTTGGATCCCGGGCGGGAGCTGGAAGAGGCGCAGGGCGTTGGTGACCGACACCCGGCTCTTGCCCACGCGGGTGGCGACCTCCTCGTGGGTGAGCCCGAAGTCCTCGATGAGCTGCTGGTAGGCCCCCGCCTCCTAGAGCGCGTTGAGAACATCGCGATGGAGGTTCTAGACCAGGGCCTGCTCGAGTGAGGCGGCGTCGTCGGTCTGTCGCACGATGGCCGGGATCGACTGCAGGCCGGCCCGCTTGGCCGCCCGCCATCGGCGTTCGCCGGCGATGAGCTCGTAGCTCTCCTCGCCCGCGGGCCGCACGAGCACGGGCTGGAGCACCCCGACCTCGCGCACCGATGCCGCCAGGGAGGCCAGCGACTCCTCGTCGAACTGCGACCGTGGTTGGAAGGAACTGGAACGTATCGAGGCGAGGGGCAGCTCCCGGAGAACTGACCCCGCCTCGCCCAGCACCCCCGTCGGGATCAGGGCCCCAAGGCCCCTACCCAGTCCGCTGCGGCGCGCCACCGCTTACCTCCTTGGCCAGCTCGCGGTAGGCCACCGACCCCCGCGAGGACGAATCGAACACGATCACGGGCTGGCCGAACGAGGGCGCCTCCGACAGGCGCACCGTGCGGGGGACGACGCTCCGGCACACCTTGTCGCCGAAGTGCGTCCGCACCTCGGACGCCACCTGCTCGGCCAGCTTGGTGCGGGCGTCGTACATCGTGAGCACGATGGCGCCCAGCTCCAGGCGAGGGTTGAGGTTGGAGGTCACGAGGTTCACGTTGCGGAGCAGTTGGCCGAGGCCCTCGAGCGCGTAGTACTCGCACTGGATCGGCACGAGGACCTCGCCCGCCGCGGCCAGCCCGTTCACGGTCAGGAGGCCGAGCGACGGCGGACAGTCGATGAGCGTGAAGTCCCACTCCCCCGCCACATGCTCGAGCGCGCGGCGCAGCTTGAGCTCGCGGCTGAAAGCCGGCACCAGCTCGATCTCGGCGCCGGCGAGATCGATCGTGGCCGGGGCCACGAACAGGTTCCGCAGGCTCGTGGGCTCGATGCAGTCCTCGAGCGGGGCGTCGTGCATGATCACGTCGTAGATCGACACCTCGAGGTTGCGGGCGTTGACGCCCAGCCCGGTGGTGGCGTTGCCCTGCGGGTCGAGGTCGACCACCAGCACGCGGTAGCCCAGCTCGGCCAGGGCGGCCCCGAGATTGACGGCCGTGGTCGTCTTGCCGACGCCGCCCTTCTGGTTGGCGATGGCGATGATCCGGGGGAGCGGCCGGGCGGCCAGCTCGGCGGCCACGGCGGCCGGCCCCGTGGCAGGCACATCGTCGGGCCCGGATTCAGGCGCGGCGAACGCGTCGCCCGAGGCAGCTGCGGTGTCAATGGTGATTTCAGGAGCAGCGGCGACAGGCTCGGCCCGTGGCTCGGATGCGGCGCCGCCGTCGTCGACGTTGGCCACGGACGCCATCTTCGCCCTTCGGACAGCGTCGGTCAACCACTAGTTGAGGTTTCACGGGGAACATTCGCGAGTGGGTCAGAACAGCGGGCGCTTGGCCGGAACGCCGCTGCGGCGCGGGAAGCGCTCCGGGCACGGCGCCACCTGCCGCAGCACCTGGTAGCCGGCCTGCAACCGGATGAGGCGCTCGGGCTCGAGCCCGAGGCCCGCCAACGCGGCGGCGGGCCACCGGTGCCCCGTTGCATCCGGCGGCTCGCTCACGATCAAGCGGCCGCCGATGGCCAGGAGCGGCGCGGCGCACTCGGCGGTCACGGCGGGCGAGCCGAACGAGCGGGCGGTCACCAGGGGGTACCGGCCGCGTTGCGCCGGGTCCCGCCCCAGCTCCTCGGCCCGGCGCCGAACCACGCCCACCCGCTCGCCCAGGCCCAGCTCGGCGACGGCCTGGCCGAGGAACTCGGCCCGGCGCTCACCGGCATCCACGAGCACCCACTCGGTCAGCGGCCAGGCGAGCGCGAGGGGGAGGCCGGGAACCCCGCCGCCACTGCCCAGGTCGAGGGCCAGCGGGGGTGGGTCTGCTCCCCAGGCCACCCGAAAGCCCTCGGCGTGGGCGAGGTGGACGGCGATGGCGCCCGGACCGAGAAAGCCGAGGGTGCGGGCCCGTTCGAGGACGCCGGCCAGCGCGGACGGTCCGCTCGCCGGTCCGCTCGCCGGTGCAGCGGCGCCGCTCAGGAGCCTTCGGGCTCCTCGGTGGCGGTCGCCGCCGACTCCGGCGCGATCACGACCCGCCGCCGCGGCTCCTCGCCCTCAGAGACCGTGGCCAGTCCGGGCAGTGCGTTCACGGTGTCGTGGACGATCTTCCGGTCGGCGGCGTTCATCGGCTCGAGCGCCCGCCGGCTGCCGCTGGCCAGCACCTCGTCGGCCACCTGGCGGGTGAACCGCTCGAGCGCCTCGCGTCGCTTCTGCCGGTACCCGCTCACGTCGACGACCAGCCGGGCCGGCCGGATGGCGGCGCTGCGCTGGACGACGGTCCGCGCCAGCTCCTGGATGGCGGCGAGCGTCTGGCCGCGAGGCCCGATCAAGAGGCCGAGGTCGTCGCCGGTGGTGGCCACCTCCACGCTGTCCTCGTCGCCGGGCTCCGCCGTCACCTGCGCCTGGAGGCCGAACTCACGGACGAGCCCGGCCACGAACGTCCCCGCCATCTCGGCCTGCTCCTCCAACGACACCTCCCGGTCTCCGGTGCGCCCGCCTCGCTCCGGCTCTCCCGCCCTCGACTCGTCGCTCACGTCGTCTCCCCTCGCCCTCGCCGGTGCTCTACCCGCAGTCTCGTCTCTGTCGCCTCGCTGGGGCCGGTCGCGCCGCGCCGTCCGCTCGCCGGTCCGCTCGCCGGTCCGCTCGCCGGTGCGCCGGCGCCGTCCTCGGCGTTCGTCCTTCGGCCGGGGCGCCGTCGGTCGCACCCGCGCCCGCACGCGCGCCTCGCGCCGCCCGAACAACCCGCCCTTGCCTTCCTCGACCACCTCGAACTCGGCGTCCTCCTCGTCGACACCGAGCTGGTCGAGCGCCGCATCCTTGGCGTCGTCGAGCGTGCGCCCGGTGGTCTCGACCCATTCCATCGGCTCAGCGACCCTTGCCTCGGCGACGATTCCGGCGTCGAGGGGACTGCCGCGGGCGGTTCGGGTTGTCGACTGCCGGCGCGGACGAAGGCGGAGTCGGGGGCGGGGGAGGGGACGGCTCGCTCGCCTTGGCCGGCTTGCCGGGGGGCTCGGCCGTCTGGCGGAAGATCAGCGCCTGCTGGCCGATCTGCCAAATATTGGAAACAAGGAAGTACACCACCACGCCCGCCGGGATCGAGAACGAGATGAACGCGAAGAAGACCGGGAAGATCCGGCCCATCATCTGCGCCTGCTGGTTCGCCGCTCCCGCCGGCTGGCGCGCCGTCATCTGCCGCTGCTGGTAGTACCCGCTCAGGGCGACGAGCGCGATCAGCACGTAGAACGGGAACGCCGTCCCGAAGCCGTGCACCGACGACGGCTTCTTCGAGAGGTCCATCCCGAGCCAGTTCATCTTCCCGCCGCCGCGCCGGAGGGCCTTGTAGAGCGAGCTGTCGTGGGGGATGTAGCTCGGGTTGCCGACGACGTGGCCGCGCTTGATCTGGATGCCGGTGATCTTCCCGACATGCGTCGCGCCGCTGACCACGTCCGCCGAGCTGATCTCGCCGTCGGCGATCGTGCCGCCCGTGATCTTGCCGACGACGCGGTCGCCGACAACGGCCTCCGCGCCGGTGAGGGTCCCTTCGACGACGGTTCCGCCAGCGACACGCGCCCCCGAGATGCGACACGGGCCGGTCGTCTCGGCACTGCCGGTGGCCGGGCCGTCGCAGCGGACCTTGGCGCCGGCCACCGCGTGGCCGACGCCGGTGCCACCGAGGACGAGGGCGCTGACGAGGAGGGTGTGGGTGAGGCCGCGGATCACGCGGTAGAGCACGAAGAACAGTGGGAGCTGGAGCACCAGAGGGAGGCACCCGGCGAGCGGGTTGATCTGGTGCTCCTTGTAGAACTTCATCATCTCTTCGTTGAGCTTCTGGCGGTCACCCTTGTACTTCTGCTGGAGCCGCTTCAGCTCGGGCTGGACCTTCTGCATCGCCTGCATCGACTGCGCCTGCTTGGCGGTGAGCGGGAACAGCACCAGGCGCACCGCCACGGTGAGCAGCACGATCGACCAGCCGTACGAATGGGCGATGTCGTAGAACCAGACGAGCAGCCGCCCGAAGATGTCGAACATCAGACCGTCGGGGGAACGGGGTCGAAGCCGCGG
>VAXF01000011.1:9040-11156 GCA_005888395.1 Actinomycetota bacterium
GGCGGCCACGGCGCGGGCAGGGCGGGTCACGGCCGCCCGCTCCCGGACGCCTCGGCGAGCGCGTCCTGCAGGAGGCCCCGCAGGTCGTCGTGGGTGCGGCGGACGGCATCGGGGCCGGCGCCGACGAGGTACGCGCCTGGCGCCAGCCCGGGTGCGAGCTCGGCGACGATCGCCCGAAGCCGTCGGCGAAGGCGGTTGCGGGCCACCGACCCGCCGACCTCGCGCCCGACGGCGTAGGCCACCCGCGGCGGATCGGCCGCGGCTGCAGCGACCCAGGTCACCGACACAGGCCCGCGGCGGGCGCGACGGCCGGCGCGACGAAGAGCCACGAACGTGGCACGGTCACGAACCCGCCAGATCAGGCCGACAGCCGGGCGCGCCCCTTGCGGCGGCGCGCCTTGACGATCGCTCGGCCGGCCCGCGTCGCCATCCGGTGACGGAACCCGTGATGGCGGGCCCGTTTCCGGTTGTTCGGTTGGAAGGTGCGCTTCACCGATGTGCCTCCAAAATGGGGCGATGCCGCGGCACGCCCGTCGGCGCAGGGTAGATGACCGCTCGCACCCGGGCAAAGGCGCGCGCGGCGCGCCGCGCGCGCCTTGACATCACCCGTCCGGGCCATTGTGCACAGGCCGGTCTGCCGCTACCTTCGCTTTCGCCGCCCGGACCTCGTCCACCGGGCGGTCGGCCCATCACTTCCCCGGGCCGCGCGCCGGGCGGCGGTGAGGAGCCCGAGGCCTCGGTCTCGGTTTTCCCCAGGTGTGGACCGGGGTGTGGATGACCCGGTTGCGGGAAGGGGGATCAGGCTGGTGGTGGGCCCAGAGCAGCTGTGGACAGCGTGCGCTGCCTCGCTCCGCACGCAGGTCTCCGACGCTGCGTGGCGCACGTGGTTCGAGGACGCCAGGGCGGTCTCTGTGGACGACAGCCGGCTCGTGCTGGCGGTCCCCAGCTCGCTCGTGAAGGAGCGCATCCAGACCCGCTACCTGCCGCTCGTGCGCGACGCGCTCGAAGACACCACCGGGGCGTCCTACGACGTGATCCTCGAGGTGCGCACCGACGACGAGCAGTTGGGGGAGCCCGTGGTGGCACCCATCGCCACCGAGGTCGAGTCGCCCGCGTCCGCGCAGATCACGGCGCACCGTGCCGGTGATCGCACCGACGATCTGCTCAACCCCCGCTACACCTTCGAGGCCTTCGTCACCGGCACGTCCAACCGCTTCGCCCACGCCGCGGCTCGTTCGGTGGCCGAGACGCCCGCTCGCTCCTACAACCCGCTGTTCATCTACGGCGGCTCGGGCCTGGGCAAAACACACCTGCTGCACGCCATCGGCCACTACGTCCGCCAGAACTACCCCGACCGTCACGTGCGCTACGTCTCGACCGAAGCGTTCATGAACGACTTCATCCACGCCGTGCAGACGAACACCACGCCGTTGCTGCGCGGCCGCTACCGCGAGTGCGACGTGCTGCTCGTCGACGACATCCAGTTCCTCGGCAAGGGCGAGCGCACCCAGGAGGAGTTCTTCCACACGTTCAACGCCCTCCACGGCGCTCGCCGCCAGATCGTGATCACCTCCGACCGACCGCCGAAGTCGATCGCCACGCTGGAAGAACGGCTGCGGAGCCGGTTCGAGTGGGGGCTCGTCACCGACGTCCAACCGCCAGAGCTCGAGACCCGCATCGCCATCCTCCGGCGCAAGGCCGACGACGTGCAGGTGCAGGTGCCCGACGGGGTCCTCGAGTTCATCGCCACGTACATCACCGACAACATCCGCGTGCTCGAGGGCGCGCTCATCCGCGTCACCGCCTTCGCCAGCCTCAACCACGAGTCCCTCACGCAGGAGCTGGCCGAGAAGGTCCTCGACGATCTCCTCTCGTCCGACGAGCCCCGACCCATCACCGCCCAGCGAATCCTGCAAATGACGGCCGACACGTTCGGGTTCCCGGTCGACGAGCTCTGCGGCAAGAGCCGCCGGCGCAACCTCGTCAACGCCCGCCAGATCGGCATGTACGTGTGCCGCGAGCTCACCAACGACAGCTATCCCTCGATCGCCCGGGAGTTCGGCGGGCGCGACCACACCACGGTCATTCACGCCGTGGAGAAGATCTCCGGGCTCAT
>VAXF01000110.1 GCA_005888395.1 Actinomycetota bacterium
AAGATCCTGTTCACCCTGCTGATCATCGCCCTGTTCCGGTTGGGCACCCATATCCCGGTGCCCGGCGTCGACTTCCAGGCCGTGAAGCAGCTGAAGGCCCAGAGCCAGAAGGGGGGCGTGCTCGGGTTCCTCAACCTGTTCTCGGGCGGGGCGCTCACGCAGTTCGCCGTGTTCGCCCTCGGGATCATGCCCTACATCACGAGCTCGATCATCATGCAGCTGCTGGCGGTGGTGATCCCCAAGATCGAGCAGTGGCAGCAGCAGGGCGCGGTTGGGCAGAAGAAGATCACGCAGTGGACGCGCTACCTCACGGTGGCGCTGGCCCTCATGCAGTCGACGGGGCTGGCCTTCGTGTTCCACAACGGCGGGCGCGGGTTCCTCGGCCGCAACGCCAACGGCGCCCAGTTCGACCTCATCCCGCACTTCACCGTGCCCCGCGTGATGCTGGTCGTGCTGACGCTCACGGCCGGCACCGCCCTGGTGATGTGGCTGGGAGAGCTGATCACGCAACGCGGGATCGGCAACGGCATGTCGGTGCTGATCTTCGTGTCCGTGCTCAGTCGTATCCCCTTCCAGGGCGGTGCGGTCCGGGCCGAGGCCGGCAACGTGAAGTTCACGGCGATCCTGCTCCTCGCGCTGTTCCTGATCGTGGCCATCGTCTTCGTCGAGCTCGGCCAGCGCCGCATCCCCGTGCAGTTCGCCAAGCGGGTGGTGGGTCGCCGAATGTACGGAGGCCAGAGCACCTACATCCCGCTCAAGGTCAACCAGGCGGGCGTCATCCCGATCATCTTCGCCAGCTCGGTGCTGTACTTCCCCGTGCTGCTGTCGAACGTCGTGCCGTGGACCGTGGTGCGTCAGTTCATCGACCAGCACCTTGTGCAGCCCGACAACCTCGTCTACATCGGCTTCTACGGGATCCTCATCGTCTTCTTCGCGTACTTCTACACGGCGATCACGTTCGACCCGCACCAACAGGCCGACATCATCCGCAAGCAGGGCGGCTTCATCCCCGGCATCCGGCCCGGTCCTCCCACCGAGGCGTACCTGGGGAAGATCCTCAACCGCATCACGCTGCCGGGCTCGCTGTTCCTCGCCATCATCGCCCTGCTGCCGTCGATCGCCCTCGCCATGTTCGGCGGCACCGCCATCCTGATCGCGGTCGGCGTTGCCCTCGAGACCATGAAGCAGATCGACAGCCAGCTGATGATGCGCAACTACGAGGGATTCCTCAGGTAGTGGTGTGGTCCCTGGCGTCAAGCTCGTCATCTTCGGCAAGCAGGGGGCGGGCAAGGGCACACAGTGCCAGCGACTGGCGCGTCACTACGTCGTTCCCCACATCTCGACCGGCGACATGTTCCGGGCGGCGGTGAAGTCGGGCTCGGAGTTCGGCGTGAAGGCGCAGGAGTTCATGCAGACGGGCGAGCTCGTGCCCGACGACATCGTCATCGGCCTGGTGTCCGAGCGGCTCTCCGATCTCGACACCCGGGGACGCGGGTTCATCCTCGACGGCTTCCCGCGCACGGCCCAGCAGGCCGAAGCCCTGGCCGAGCACCTCGCCCCTGACGAGATCGACCTCGCCATCGACCTCGAGGTACCCACCGAGGTGGTGCTCAGACGGCTCGCGGGGCGGCGGGTGTGCCAGGACTGCGGCACCAACTACGGGCCGGACAACCCGCCCAAGGAAGACGACATCTGCGACGTGTGTGGTGGCGAGGTGATCCAGCGCCGCGACGACACCGAGGCCGCGATCCGGCGCCGGCTCGAGCTCTACGAGAAGGAGACCGAGCCGCTGATCGCCTGGTACCTGTCCCGCGACCAGCTCGTCACCGTCGACGGGATGGGAACGCCCGACCAGGTGACCGCCCGCCTCATCCGCGCCGTCGACACCCGCCGCGAGCACAGGCACGCGCGATGAGGAGAAATGCGGAGGAGATCGTGAAGATGCGGAAGGCGGGCCGCGTCGTGGCCGAGATGCACCAGCGCATCAGGGAGCGGGTCCGCCCCGGTGTCACCACCCGCGACCTCGACAAGGTGGGCCGCGAGGTGATCGAGCGGCGCGGCGCCCGGTCCAACTTCCTCGGCTACCACGGCTTCCCCGCGGTGATCTGCACGTCACCCAACGACATGATCGTGCATGGCATCCCAGGGAAGTACCGCCTGCAGGAGGGCGACATCATCTCGATCGACTGCGGCGCCATCGTCGAGGGCTACCACGGCGACTCGGCCTGGACGCATCCCGTCGGCGAGATCCCCGAGGAGGCCCGCCGCCTGCTGGCCGTCACCGAGCAGAGCCTCTGGAAGGGGCTGGCAGCCATGCGGGAGGGCAACCGCCTCTCGGACATCAGCCACGCCGTCCAGGAGGTGGCCGAGGCCGCCGGGTTCTCGGTGGTGCGGGAGTACGTGGGCCACGGCATCGGCACCGCCATGCACGAGGAGCCCCAGGTGCCGAACTGGGGACCCCCGGGCAAGGGCATCAAGCTCCGCGCCGGCCACGTCTTCGCCATCGAGCCGATGGTCAACGCCGGCGGGCCCGAGACCCGCCTCCTCGACGACGGCTGGGCGGTCGTGACCGCCGACGGGAGCCTCTCGGCCCACTTCGAGCACACGATCGCCATCACCGACGACGGCCCGGAGGTGCTGACGGCCGTGGGTTGAGCTAGTCTGTCCGGTTGGCTCCCGGAGTGGTCTTCGCCGTCCGCCCGCGGGCCAATCCCCGATTTGCAAGGTTTTTCAGGAGGCCCACACTGCCCAAACCCAAGGAAGACGCGATCGTGCTCGAGGGGACGGTCGTCGAACCGCTCCCCAACGCCATGTTCCGCGTCGAGTTGGAGAACGGCCACAAGGTCCTGGCCCACATCTCCGGGAAGATGCGCATGCACTACATCCGCATCCTGCCTGGAGACCGGGTGCAGGTGGAGCTCACCCCCTACGACCTCAGCCGGGGTCGGATCACCTACCGCTACAAGTGAGACCCTCATGAAGGTACGACCGAGCGTGAAAAAGATGTGTGAGAAGTGCAAGGTGATCCGCCGCCACGGGCGTGTCCAGGTCATCTGCACGAACCCGCGCCACAAGCAGCGGCAGGGCTGACCATGGCACGAATCTCCGGTGTCGACATCCCCCGCGAGAAGCGGTTGGAGATCGCCCTCACCTACATCTACGGGGTCGGGCGCCCCACCGCCCAGCAGGTGTGCAAGGAGACGGGCATCGACTCCTCGACGCGCGTCCGTGACCTGACCGACGAGGAGGTCGTGCGCCTGCGCACCTGGCTCGACGCCAATGCCAAGGTCGAGGGCGACCTGCGCCGCGACGTGGCCCAGGACATCAAGCGCAAGATGGAGATCGGGTGCTACCAGGGCATCCGTCACCGCCGAGGGCTCCCCGTGCACGGCCAGCGCACCCACACCAACGCTCGCACGCGCAAGGGGCCGAAGAAGACCGTCGCCGGCAAGAAGAAAGTGCGTAAGCACTGATGGCCAAGCCGAAGCCTGGAGGTCGGCGGCCGCGGCGGCGCGAGCGGAAGAACATCACCTACTCCGTTGCCCAGATCAAGAGCTCGTTCAACAACACGATCGTGTCGATCACCGATCACGAGGGGAACGTCATCGCGTGGGCGTCGGCCGGCAACGTCGGGTACAAGGGTTCGCGCAAGTCGACACCGTTCGCCGCCCAGCTGGCGGCTGAGGCCGCGGCCCGGCGCGCGATGGAGCATGGCGTGCGCAAGGTCGACGTCCTCGTGAAGGGTCCCGGCTCGGGTCGCGAGACGGCGATCCGGTCGTTGCAGAACCTCGGCATCGAGGTCGCCGGCATCAAGGACGTCACGCCGATCCCGCACAACGGCTGCCGGCCGCCAAAGCGGCGGCGCGTCTGATGGCCCGCTACACGGGTCCGGTCTGCCGGCTGTGCCGGCGCGAGAAGATGAAGCTGTTCCTCAAGGGCGCAAAGTGCGACACGATGAAGTGCCCGATCGAGCGCCGCCCGTACCCGCCCGGTGAGCACGGCCGTGGCCGGATGCGTGAGTCCGAGTACCTGCTCCAGCTGCGCGAGAAGCAGAAGGCGCGCCGCATCTACGGCGTGCTCGAGAAGCAGTTCCGCAACCTCTACAAGGAGGCCAACCGCCGGGGCGGTATCACCGGCGAGAACCTCCTCCGCATGCTCGAGATGCGGCTCGACAACGTGGTGTTCCGCGCCGGATGGGGGTCGAGCCGGGCCCAGGGCCGGCAGCTCGTCCGCCACGGCCACGTCAACGTCAACGGCAGGCGGGTGACGATCCCGAGCTACCAGGTGCGCAAGGGCGACGTTGTCGAGATGCGCGACAAGGCGCGGCGGATGATCGTGTTGCGCCACAACCTCGACACGCTCGACCGTCTCACGCCGCCGTGGCTCGAATCGGGCGACGACTCGTTCCGTGTCACGGTGCTTGACGAGCCGCGACGCGAGCACATCGACGTTCCCGTGCGCGAGTCGCTCATCGTCGAGCTCTACTCGAAGTAGCTCCGTCCAACCCGAAGGTGGCATCGCAATGTTGATCATCCAGCGACCGACCGTCGAACCCGTCGGCGAGGCCGAGGGCAACCGCCAGCGGTTCACCGTCAAGCCCCTCGAGCCTGGCTTCGGCTACACACTCGGCAACTCGTTGCGCCGCACCCTGTTGTCGTCGATCCCCGGTGCCGCCGTCACCCAGGTCCGGTTCGACGAGGCGCTCCACGAGTTCTCCACCCTGAAGGGCGTGAAGGAGGATGTCACCGACATCATCCTCAACCTGAAGGACCTCGTCCTGCGGGTGGCCTCCGACGAGCCGGTGACGCTGCGGCTCGACGTCCGCGGCCCGAGCGACGCGACCGCCGGCGACATTCGCACCACGGCGGATGTCGAGATCCTCAACTCCGACCTCCACATCGCCAGCGTCGACGGTAGCGGCCGCCTGGCCATCGACATCACCGTCGAGCGCGGCCGCGGGTACGTGTCGGCCGACCGCAACAAGCGGTCGTCGACGATCGGCGTGATCCCGGTCGACTCGATCTTCTCGCCCGTACGGCGCGTCGCGTTCAGCGTGGAGCCCACCCGGGTCGAGCAGTCGACCAACTACGACGCGCTCACCCTCGACATCGAGACCGACGGTTCGATCTCGCCGCAGGAGGCGCTGGCATCCGCCGGCGACACCCTGCGCTCGTTGGTCGGTCTCGTGGCCGACATGAGCGAGGCGCCCCAGGGACTCGAGCTGGGCGACGTCGGCACGGTCACCAGCGGCTCGCCCGACCTCGACCTGCCGATCGAGGAGCTCGACCTGTCCGAGCGGCCGCGCAACTGCCTCAAGCGGGCACAGGTGAACACGGTCGGCGAGCTCGTCACCAAGACGGAGGATGACCTGCTGGCGATCACCAACTTCGGCCAGAAGTCCCTCGACGAGGTCATTCAGAAGCTCGACGAGCGCGGCTTGTCGTTGCGCGTCAAGGAACGCTGACGATGCTGGGCACTCCTCGGAAGGGCCACCGGCTCGGCTCTGACGCGTCGCACCAGCGGGCCATGCTGGCCAACCTGGTGGCGTCGTTGATCGCGGCCGAGGCGCTGGTGACCACCGAGACCAAGGCCAAGGCCATGCGGCCCGTGGCCGAGCGGGTGATCACCAAGGCCAAGAAGGGCGGGCTCCACAACCAGCGCCAGGTGGTGTCGTTCCTCCGCGACAAGGAG
The DNA here is from genome assembly GCA_005888395.1 of Actinomycetota bacterium. Taxonomy (GTDB): domain Bacteria; phylum Actinomycetota; class Acidimicrobiia; order Acidimicrobiales; family AC-25; genus AC-25. The sequence continues at coordinate 5,692 of VAXF01000110.1, forward strand.
ATGGCCCACAAGCTGTTCACCGAGATCGCGCCGCGGTACGAGAACCGCGCCGGCGGCTACACCCGCATCCTCAAGCTCGGCCCCCGGCACGGCGACAACGCGCCGATGGCAAGGATCGAGTTGGTCTGACCCGACTCCGATCGTTCTGGGTCGAGATCTGCACATGATCCTGCGCAGATATCGACCCAGAACGGGACGGGGATGACCCTGTTCGAACTCGACGACGCCCAGCCGACACCGGTCGGACCGACGGTGCGGGTCAAGCTGGTCGTCGCGTACGACGGGTCCGGTTTTCGTGGGTTCGCCCGCCAGCCGGGGGTCAAGACCGTGGGCGGCACCCTCACCGTCGCCATCGAGCGGGTGCTCGGTCACGCAGTCGAGCTGACCTGCGCGGGCCGCACCGATGCGGGCGTGCACGGATGGGGACAGGTCGTGAGCTTCGATGCCCTCGCCGATGCCGTCGCCGGCGCCGCCGGCCTCGAGCACCTGCAGCGGGCGGTCAGCAAGCTGTGCTCGCCGGCGGTGGTCGTCCGCTCAGCGGAGGTGGCTCCCGGGTTCGACGCCCGCCGGTCGGCCCTGGCCCGTCGCTATCGCTACACGATCCTCAACCGCGAGGTGGGCGACCCCTTCCTCGCGTCCACCGCGTGGCACGTGAGCGAGCCGCTCGATCTGGCCGCTATGCGGCTGGCGTGCGACCCGATCATCGGCGAGCACGACTTCTCGTCGTTCTCGCGCCGGCCGCGCGGCGACCAGGCCGCATCGATGGTGCGCCGCGTGCTCGACGCGCGATGGGACGCGCTCGGCGGAGGCGTGCTGCGCTTCGAGATCATCGCGAGCTCCTTCTGTCACCAGATGGTGCGGGGGCTCGTCGGCACGATGGTCGAGATGGGCCGCGGGCGGAGGCGGGCGGGGGAGATGGCGTCGATCCTGCGGGCGCGGGACCGCTCGGCCGCCCGCGGCCTGGCCCCGCCCCACGGCCTGTGCCTGTGGGCGGTGGAGTACGCGCCTCAGGAGGCCGACTCGACCCGGTAGCCCTCGTCCCGGAGCCGGGCGAGCACCTGCCCGCTGTGCTCGGGGTCGCGCGTCTCGAGCGTGAGCACGACCTCGACCTGGTCGAGGGGGAGCCGGACCCCCGAGCGGTGGTGTTCGACGGACAGGACGTTGAGGCCCATGTCGGCGACGGCGGCCGTGACGCGCGCGAGGGCGCCCGGGCGATCGTCGACGACGATGCGCAACACGAGGTAGCGGCCGGCGGCCGACAGCCCGTGCTCGATCAGCCGGACGAGCAGCAGGGGGTCGACGTTGCCTCCCGACAGGATGGCGACGACCGGACCGTCGCCGTCGACCTTCCCGGCCAGGACGGCGGCGAGGGCGGCGGCGCCCGCGGGCTCGACCACCGCCTTGGCCCGCTCGAGCAGCAGGAGCACAGCGCGGCTGATGTCCTCCTCCCCGACGGTGACGATGCCGGCGACGTGGGCACGCACGTGGGCCAGCGTGAGCTCTGAGCACGACCGCACGGCGATGCCGTCGGCCATGGTGTCGACGCGCTCGAGCGCCACGGGACGGCCGCCGTCGAGGGCGGCGCGCATCGAGGCCGCGCCGGCAGGCTCGACGCCGACGACCCGGACGCCCGGCTGCACGTGGGCGAGCGCGGCGGCAATGCCGGCGATCAGGCCGCCGCCGCCGACGGGCACGACCACTGTCTCGGCCGCCGGTGCCTCCTCCGCCAGCTCGAGGCCGACGGTGCCCTGGCCGGCGATCACGAGCGGATCGTCGAACGGCGGCACGAAGGTGGCCCCCTGCTCGGCGGCGTACGCCACGGCGGCGACGATGCACGCGTCGACGTCCTCGCCGCCGAGGACCACGACGGCCCCGTAGCCCCGCGTGGCCTCGACCTTGGGGAGGGAGGCGTTGGCGGGCATGAAGATGGTGGCCCGGTGCCCGGTGAGCGACGCCGCCAGCGCGACGCCCTGGGCGTGGTTGCCGGCCGACGCCGCGACGGCTTCGACGCCCTCGGGGAGCCGGGAGACGAAGTTGTAGGCGCCCCGGATCTTGAACGAGCCCGTGCGCTGCAGGTGCTCGGGTTTGAGCAGTATCGGGCGGCCGGCCAGACGGGACAGGCTGTCGGACCGGTCGACGGGCGTCGGGCGCAGCACGTGGCCCACGCGCTCCCGGGCATCCCGGATCTCGTCGAGCCCGACCAGCACGCCTCAATGCTGGCCTAGTTGCGCTGGCCTAGTTGCGCTGGCCTAGTTGCGCTTCGTTGCGCTCGCCTGTTTGCCGGTCGTGTGGGGGGTCCGTAGACTTAGGCGTCCGTCACGCCTCGCGAGAAGGACCTGCGTGCGAACGTTCTCTCCCAAGCCCTCCGACATCCAGCGCGCCTGGCACGTCGTCAACGCCGACGGCCTTGTTCTCGGTCGCCTCTCCTCCGAGGTGGCGCGTGTGCTGCGTGGCAAGCACAAGCCGATCTTCGCCACCCACGTCGACACGGGCGACCACGTGGTGGTGGTCAACGCCGCCAAGGTCGTGCTGACCTCGGACAAGGCCGACAAGAAGCTGGCCTACCGCCACTCCGGGTTCCCGGGCGGCCTCAAGCACCGCTCGTACGCCGACCTTCTCGCCCGGCGGCCCGAGGAGGTCGTACGCGACGCGGTGCGGGGGATGCTGCCGAAGGGCCCGCTGGGCCGGAAGCAGCTCAAGAAGCTCAAGGTCTACGCCGGGCCCGCCCACCCGCACAGCGCGCAGCAGCCCCAGCCGCTCGATCTCGCTCGCGCTCGCGCGCGCAGCTGAGCCGAAGGAAGCCGATGCCCAAGCCCCTCGTCCAGTCCACCGGCCGCCGCAAGCAGGCCATCGCGCGTGTCCGCATCCGTGCCGGCTCGGGCCAGATCACGGTCAACTCCCGGCCGATCACGGAGTACTTCCCGTCGGAGACCCACCGTATGGTCGTCACCGAGCCGCTTCGCCTCACGACGCTCACCGACGTCTACGACGTCGAGGCCACGATCGACGGCGGCGGCGTCTCGGGGCAGGCGGGCGCCATGCGCCTCGGCATCGCCCGCGGTCTCGTCGCGCTCGACCCCGACCTGCGGGTGAGCCTGAAGCGGGCCGGCCTTCTCACCCGCGACGCGCGCGAGAAGGAGAGCAAGAAGTACGGCCTCCACAAGGCCCGAAAGGCCCCCCAGTACTCCAAGCGCTAGATGTCGCCCTCACGCGGCCGTGACACTGCGGTTCGGCACTGACGGCGTCCGCGGGGTCGCCAACGCCGACCTCACCCCCGAGCTGGTCGTCGCCCTCGGGCGCGCTGCAGCGCGCGTCCTCGGCGCCAAGCGGTTCCTCGTGGGGCGCGACACGCGGATCTCCGGCCCCGTGCTGCAGGCAGCTCTCAGCGCGGGCCTGGCGAGCGAGGGCGCCGACGTCGTCGACCTCGGTGTGCTCCCGACCCCGGCGGTTGCGTGGTTGTCGGCTGCCGACGGTGTTCCTGCGGCCGTGATCTCCGCATCGCACAACCCCTATCCCGACAACGGGGTGAAGTTCTTTGCCGGCGGGGGTCGCAAGCTCGCCGACGACGTCGAGAGCCGCCTCGAGGCCGAGCTCGAGCGGCTCCTGCACGCGACGGGAGCCGGTGAGCGCCCGGTGGGCGACCGCCTGGGCCGGCTCGTGTCCGCCGGCCGCGGCGAGACCGCGCGCTACGTCGAGGCGCTGACCACCTCGCTCGATGGCCGGCGCCTCGAGGGTCTGCGCGTGGTCGTCGACTGCGCGCACGGCGCGGCGGCGACGACGGCCCGGCTCGTGCTCGAGGCGGCCGGGGCCGGCGTCACGGTGATCAACGACGCGCCCGACGGGCGGAACATCAACGACGCATGTGGCTCGACCCATCCCGACGGGCTGCGCGCCGCCGTGGTGACGGAGAGGGCCGACGCCGGTCTCGCTTTCGACGGCGACGCCGACCGCGTCCTGGCCGTCGACCACAACGGCGCGGTCGTCGACGGCGACCAGCTGCTGGCGATGCTCGCCGTCGACCTCGACGAGCGCGGCCGCCTGCACGGACGCACCGTCGTCGTGACCGTGATGACCAACCTGGGGTTCCGCGTGGCGATGGCCGAGCGTGGCATCGAGGTGGTCGAGACCAAGGTCGGCGACCGGTACGTGCTCGAAGCGCTCGAGCAGGGGTCATGGTCGCTGGGCGGAGAACAGTCGGGGCACATCATCTTCCGCGACCTCGCCACGACCGGTGACGGCGTGCTGACCGGGCTGCAGGTGCTCGACGTCGTGTCACGAGCACAGCGCCCGCTGGCCGAGCTGGCCGGCGCGTCGATGACCCGGATGCCACAGGTCCTGCGCAACGTCCGCGTGCGTGAGCGCGACGGCCTCAACGGCGCGCAGGCCCTGTGGGACGAGGTGTCGGAGGTCGAGGCGGAGCTCGGTGATGCCGGCCGCGTGCTCGTTCGCCCGAGCGGCACCGAGCCCGTCGTACGGGTCATGGTCGAGGCGCCCACGCTCGAACAGGCCGAGGCGGCCACCGAGCGGCTGTGCGCGGCGCTCCTCGGCGTACTCGGCACGCCGTAGCCTGGTCGCATGTGCGGCATCGTCGGCTGCGCGGGCCCGGAGCCGGTCCTGCCGATCCTCCTCGAGGGCCTGACTCGCCTCGAGTACCGCGGGTACGACTCGGCGGGCATCGCGCTCCAGACCGGCTCGGCCGTCTGGCGCCGGCGGCGCCCCGGCAAGCTGGCCGAGCTGGTGGCCGTGGTCGACGACGCGCCCGAAGCCACGACGGGCATCGGCCACACCCGGTGGGCGACGCACGGCGGGCCGAGCGAGTCCAACGCCCATCCCCACACCGACTGCACCGGCCGCGTCGCCGTGGTCCACAACGGCATCATCGAGAACTACCTCGCGCTCGCGGCCGGCCTCGGGCCCTCCCACGAGCGCACGTCGCAGACCGACACCGAAGTGCTCGCCCACCTCGTCGAGGACGAGCTCGCCGGCGGCTCGTCACTCGCCGACGCGGTGCGCGCGTGCCTCGCTCGGGTCGAGGGCTCGTTCGCGATCGCGGCCGTCAACGCCGGCGAGCCAGGGCTCATCGTCGCCGCCCGCCGGGGATCACCGCTCATCGCCGGGCGCACCGAGACCAGCGGGCTCGTGGCGTCCGACATCCCGGCGATCCTGGGTCAGACCCGTGAGGTCTACGTGCTCGACGACGACCAGGTGGTCGAGGTGCGGCCCGGCTCGCTGCGCGTCACCACGCTCGCCGGGGAAGAGGTGACCCCCGTGCGCCGCCGGGTCGACTGGGACCTCGAGGCCGCCGAGAAGGGCGGTTACGAGGACTTCATGCTCAAGGAGATCCACGAGCAGCCCCAGGCCGTGGCTGAGACGCTGCGCGAGCGGCTCCTCCCCGACGGCCGCCTGCACCTCGACGCGACGACGCTCACCGAGGACCAGCTGCGCGCCGTCGACAAGGTCTTCGTCGTGGGCTGCGGCACCAGCTACCACGCCGGGCTCGTGGCCAAGTACGCCATCGAGCATTTCGCCAGGCTCCCGGTCGAGATCGACGTCGCCAGCGAGTTTCGCTACCGCGACCCGGTGCTCGACCCGAACACCCTCGTGGTGGGCGTCAGCCAGTCGGGCGAGAGCCTCGACACGATGGAGGCCTGCCGCTTCGCCAAGTCGCCCACGAACAAGGCGAGGCTCCTCGTCATCTGCAACGTGGTCGACTCCTCGATGGCGCGTGAGGCCGACGCCGTCCTCTACACGCGCGCCGGCCCCGAGGTGTGCGTTGCCTCGACCAAGACGCACCTCGCCCAGATCGCCGGCCTGGAGCTGCTCGCCCTCTACCTCGCCCAGCTGCGGGGCACGCTGTACCCGCTCGAGATCCATGCGCTCGTCGACACCCTTCGGGGCCTGCCCACGGTGATCGAGCGGGCGCTCGCGCACGAGGACGAGTACATGGAGGCCGGGCGGCGCTTCGTCGACGTCCGCGATTTCTTCTTCCTGGGTCGGGGCGTCGGCTTCCCGGTCGCGCTCGAGGGCGCGCTCAAGCTGAAGGAGATCTCCTACGCCCGCGCCGAGGCCTACCCGGGTGGCGAGATGAAGCACGGCCCGATCGCGCTCATCGAGCCCGGCACGGTCGTCGTCGCCGTGGCCACGCGGGGCCGGCTGCACTCGAAGATGCTGTCGAACATCCAGGAGATGCGGGCACGCGGCGCGACGATCGTCGCCGTTGCCAACGAGGGCGACGACGAGACCGCGGCGCAGGCCGACGTGGTGCTCCCGGTGCCGGCGACCCACGAGCTCTTCTCCCCGGCGGTCGACGTCGTGGCGCTGCAGCTGTTCGCGTACGCCATCGCCAAGGCGCGTGGCTGCGACGTCGACCAGCCGCGGAACCTGGCCAAGACCGTGACGGTGGAATAGCGCGTTGGTCGGCATC
>VAXF01000111.1:0-2121 GCA_005888395.1 Actinomycetota bacterium
CGACCAGGCGCTCGTCGCCGCGGCCAACCTCTCTGACCGCTACATCTCCGACCGCCACCTCCCCGACAAGGCCATCGACCTGATCGACGAGGCCGGCAGCCGCATGCGCATCCGGCGGATGCAGACGCCCCCCGACTACAAGGAGCTCGAGACCGAGCTGGGTCAGGTGCGGCGCGACAAGGAGCAGGCGATCGAGAACCAGAAGTTCGAGCAGGCGGCCAAGCTGCGCGACCAGGAGAAGGCGCTGCTCGAGCAGAAGGAGGCCAAGGAGCGCGAGATCAAGGACTCCGGCATCGACCTCTTCGACGAGGTCGACGAGGAGGCCATCGCCGAGGTGCTCGCCCTGTGGACCGGCATCCCCGTCTACAAGCTCACGGAAGAGGAGACGGCCAAGCTCCTGCGCATGGAGGACGAGCTCCACAAGCGGGTGATCGGCCAGGAGGACGCGATCCGCGCCGTGTCGCAGGCCATCCGGCGCACGCGTGCCGGCCTCAAGGACCCCAAGCGGCCGAGCGGCTCGTTTATCTTCCTCGGCCCCTCCGGCGTGGGGAAGACGGAGCTGGCCAAGACGCTCGCCGAGTTCCTCTTCGGCGACGAGGACCACCTGATCCAGCTCGACATGAGCGAGTACATGGAGAAGCACACCGTCAGCCGGCTGGTGGGCTCGCCTCCGGGCTACGTCGGCTACGAGGAGGGCGGCCAGCTGACCGAGGCGGTGCGGCGCAAGCCGTTCTCCGTCGTGCTGTTCGACGAGATCGAGAAGGCCCACCCCGACGTGTTCAACACGCTGCTGCAAATCCTCGAGGACGGGCGACTCACCGACGCACAAGGCCGCACCGTCGACTTCAAGAACACCGTGCTGATCATGACGTCGAACCTCGGCACCGCCGACCTGCGCAAGGCGGCCGTCGGGTTCGCCGCCGCCGACCAGGCGGTGAGCTACGAGAAGATGAAGGAGAAGGTGCACGAGGCGCTGAAGCAGCACTTCCGCCCCGAGTTCCTCAACCGCATCGACGAGGTCATCGTGTTCCACGAGCTCACTCAGGCCGAGGTCACCCAGATCGTCGACCTGATGATGCGGCGGGTGCGCGACCAGCTCGAGAGCCAGGGCCTCGGCCTCGAGCTCACCGACGGGGCCAAGGCCTTGCTGGCGCAGAAGGGCTACGACCCGCAGCTCGGCGCCCGACCGTTGCGCCGGTCGATCCAGCGCATGGTCGAGGACCCGCTGTCGGAGCGGATCCTCTGGAAGGAGTTCCGCGCCGGCGAGACGGTCATCGTCGACGCCGAGAACGAGGAGGTCGTGTTCCGGTCGGTCGAGGGCTTCGAGCCCCCGCCCGTCGAGCCCGCCGTCGCCGGTCCGGCCGAATAACCGCGCAGGAGAATGCGAGAGGCCCCGCCGAAAGCGGGGCCTCGATCGCGTGTCCCCCCGAGATTGCTAGAAGGCGCCGGTTCCCTTCGGCGTGCCGAGCCCGGTCGGCCCGTCGTACCCGGCGACGGCGGTGCAGAGGTAAGCGGCGGTGGAGCTGCTCGTCTTGTGCGGGTTGCCGCTGAAGGTGCACCGGCCGTTGCTCCCGCTCGTGACGTCGTTCATGTTCACGGTGTAGGACCGAGCCGCGTAGGTGTTAGAGGCGCTGCCCCCGCCGCCGAGGGCGTAGACCGATGCGATGATGGGCGATGCCACGCTGGTGCCGCCGAACTGGTACCAGTTGGCGCCACCCGACGAGCCGTAGCTGTCGTACACGGCGACGCCCGTGTTGGGGTCGGCGTCGGCGGAGACATCGGCGACCGTGCGCCTACTGCAGCTTGGGTCACTTTGGTTTGACGGCTTGGACTCGACCGCGCTGCACCCGCTGCCGGCGCCGCTCCACGCTGTCTCCCCGAGGCGCGTCGTGCCGCTCATGGAGAGTGACGTGCCGCCCACGGCCACCACGCCGGGCGCGGCCGCGGGGAACTCGACCCCGTACCCGCTGTCGCCCGAGCTCACGGTGATCACCTGGTTGGTCGCACCGGGGCTGTAAACCGAGTTGTAGCCCGCCTCGCCGCTCCACTCGCCGCCGCCGTAGCTGTTGGAGACGGCGATCGCCCCGTGGCTCTTGGCGTAGTTCACCGCGGTGGCGAGAT
>VAXF01000111.1:2328-21371 GCA_005888395.1 Actinomycetota bacterium
CAGGTCCGTCACGATGCTCGGCTCCGCGTACGCGTCGACGATCGCGACCGTCTGACCACTGCCGGCGGTGGTGCTCGGGAGCTCGTACGCGCCCCGGAGCTGAGCCGGTCCGTAGGCGCCCGATGGCGCTAACGCGCTGGCGCGCGGCGTGACGCCGTCGCGGCCGGTGACGACGTGGGCGTGACAGCGGGCCGTTCCCGCGGGCCCGGGGGTGCAGACCGCGCGGTGGCTGACACCGCCGACCGCGACGTCGGGAAGCGTTGCGGCCGAAGAGGCGACCGCGGGTATGGAGAAGGCTGCGATTGTTGCCAGGGCAAGTGCGACGCCCAGCCCGCCGCGAACACGTGACATGTACGACCTCCGAGAGAACTAGTGGCAACTCGTACTATCGGCCTGCGACACGTTTAGGTGAATAGCCAATTCGCGTCATTTGTGGTGGTGAAATGACTAGTCATCGCGTGGCACTCACGCGGCTCGTCGTGGTGACTCTCGCCATGGCCACCGCCGGCGCGTGCCGAGTGACGACCATCGTCGGCGTCGATGCCAGAGCCGATGGCAGCGGCACCGTCAGCGTGGCCGTCGGGCTCGACCGCGACGCGGCGTCACGCGCCGGCGGGCTGCGGGAGCGCCTGCGGGTGTCCGACCTGCGGAGCGCCGGCTGGACGGTGCGAGGGCCCACCCGCGAGCGCGACGGGTACACGTGGATCCGCGCGGTGCACTCGTTCTCTGCCGTGGACGAGCTCCAGCCGCTCGTCGACCAGGTTGCGGGCGCCGGTGGCCCGCTCCGCGACTTCCGGCTGTCGCGGCGTCGCTCCCTGTTCCGCACGCACACCGGCTCCAGCGGAACCGTCGATCTGACCGCGGGACTCGGGAGCATCGGCGACGAGAGCCTGCGCCGGGCGCTGGGCGGGACGGCTGCCGGGGTGACCGCCGCCGAGCTCCAGCGGCAGCTCGGTGCGGCGCTGGATCGCGTCTTCAACGTGAAGGTGGCCCTGCGGCTGCCAGGCACGCGCCGGAGCTGGGAACCACCGCTCGGCACGCGGGCGGTGCTGGTGGCTTCGGGTACCACGCTCGATCGCCGGCGCGTCGTCCTCACGGTGGTCGCGGTGACGGCGGCGATCGCCCTTGGGGCGGTGCTGGTGCACCGCCGGCGCCGCGCCCCGTCTCCTGCCCACCTCCACGGGCGGGCCCCCTCCGCGTGACTGTCACAGCGCGCCTCTACGGTGACGCGTATGGCTACGAGGCGGTTGCCGCCGCGCCCCGGTGGGAGGGTCGGTGCGGCGGATGCGGCGCGTGGAACACGCTCGTCGAGGAGGTCGCCGCGACGACGCCGGTGGCGCTCGCGCCGGCCGAGCGGCCGGTGCCCATCGGCCAGGTGGCCGCCGCGGGCGCCGCGGCGCGGGCCACGGGCATCTCCGAGCTCGATCGCGTGCTGGGAGGCGGCCTCGTGCCGGGCTCGGTCACGCTCCTCGGCGGCGAGCCCGGCATCGGCAAGTCCACGCTGCTGCTCCAGGCGCTGGCCGCGATGGCCGGCGCCGGCACCCGCTGCCTGCTCGTCTCGGCCGAGGAATCCTGCCAGCAGGTCCGGCTGCGGGCCGAGCGGCTCGACGCGCTGCGGCCCGAGCTGTGGCTCGCGTCCGACACCGCCCTCCCACACGTGCTCGCCCACGCGGCCGAGCTCGCGCCCGAGGTGCTCGCGGTCGACTCGATCCAGACCGTGCACGATCCCGCACTCGGCTCGTCACCCGGTTCGGTGGCACAGGTGCGGGGGTGCGCGGCGCAACTCGTGCAGCTGGCCAAGACCCGCTCGCCCGCGGTGATCCTCGTCGGCCATGTCACCAAGGAGGGCACGCTCGCGGGCCCGCGCGTGCTCGAGCACGTCGTCGACACCGTGCTCTCCTTCGAGGGCGAGCGGCACCACGCGCTTCGGCTGCTGCGGGCCCAGAAGCACCGGTTCGGCTCCACCGACGAGCTCGGTCTGTTCGAGATGTCCGACGCCGGTCTGCGAGCCGTGGCCGACCCCAGTTGTCTGTTCCTGGGCGACCGCCGGCCAGGTGTCGCCGGGTGTGCGGTCGTGCCCGTGCTCGACGGTCGCCGTCCGCTGCTCGTGGAGGTGCAGGCGCTCGTGGCCGGGTCGAGCCTCACGATGCCCCGGCGGTCGGTGCAGGGCCTCGACTCGGCTCGCGTGGCCCTCGTGCTGGCCGTGCTCGAGCGCCGCTGCAGCGTCTCGCTGGCCAACAGCGACGTGTACGCGTCCGCGGCCGGAGGCGTGCGCGTCGGCGATCCGGGCGCCGATCTCGGCATCGCCCTGGCCCTGGCCTCGGCGAGCAGCGGGCGCCCACTGGCCGACGACGTGATCGCGTGCGGCGAGATCGGGCTGGGCGGCGAGGTCCGCCAGGTGGCCCAAACCGGACGCCGGCTGGCGGAGGCGGCGCGGCTCGGGTTCCGTGCCGCCATCGTGCCGGGATCGGCGCCCGACACCGGCGCGGCCCTCGAGCTCGTGCGTGTGGCGACGGTGCGCGACGCGCTCGACGCGGCCGGTCTTCGCGCGGAGCAGCCCACGGTCGTCAGCCTGGCGAAATAGCATCTGCAGCGTGCTGTCCGGGCCGAGTGCAGCGCTCATCGACGCGCTTGCCCACGTCGCGCCCGGGCAACCGCTGCGCGAGGGGCTCGACCGCATCCTCCAGGCGAACATGGGCGCGCTCGTCGTCGTCGGCGACGGGCCCGAGGTGCTCGAGATCTGCTCGGGCGGCTTCCTGCTCGACGCCGAGTTCACCCCGCAGCGCCTCTCCGAGCTGGCGAAGATGGACGGCGCGATCATCCTCGCGCCGGACGCAACCCGCATCGCCCGGGCCAACGTCCATCTCTTGCCGCGCTCCAACGTGCCCACATCGGAGACGGGAACCCGGCACCGCACGGCCGAGCGCGTCGCGCGCTCGATCGACGTCCCCGTGATCTCGGTGTCCGAGGACCTCTCGGTGATCGCGGTCTACCGGCACGACCTGAAGCATCCGCTCGAGCCGATTCCCCGGCTGCTCAGCCGGGCCAACCAGGCGCTGCAGACGCTCGAGCGCTACAAGAACCGTCTCGATGGGGTATCAGGCTCGTTGTCGGCGCTCGAGGTGGAAGACCTCGTGACGATGCGCGACGTCGTCACCGTGCTGCAACGCGCCGAGATGGTGCGCCGCATCGCCGAGGAGATCCACGGTTACATCGTCGAGCTCGGCACCGACGGCCGGCTGATCATGCTCCAGCTCGAGGAGCTGATGGGGGGCGTCGAGGACGATCGCCGTCTCGTGCTGAAGGACTACTTCCACCAGGAATCGGCGTGGCATCTCGACCAGGCGATGGGAGCCCTCGCCGGCCTCTCCACCGAGGACCTGCTCGACCTCAAGTCGGTCGCGTCGGTGCTGCACCTTCCCACCGACGAGCTCGAGACGAGCCTGCAGCCGCGCGGCTACCGCCTCTTGTCGAAGATCCCGCGGTTGCCGGAGACGATCGTCGACAACATCATCGACCGGTTCGCCACGCTGCAGAAGATCATGCGGGCGACTGTCGACGACCTCCAGGACGTCGACGGGGTCGGTGGCTCGCGCGCGCGTGCCATCAAGGAGGGCCTCAGCCGGCTGGCCGAGACGTCAATCCTCGACAGATACGCGTAGTGAGGGTCACGCTGCCGTCGGGTACGCCGGCGGAGTTCGCGCGGCCCGACGGCGATCCCGTGGTGGGACTGGCGCTGGCCGCCGACATCGGAGGCCTGCGTCCGCTCTTCGACGACCTCTGCGCCCGACTGGCTCATGAGCGGCGCTGGGCGGTGTGCGCGCCGGAGCCGTTCCCGGGACGCGAGCGGGTTCCTGTCGAGGAGCGTCTTTCGTCGCCCCTCGACGACGAGCAACTCGTCGCCGCGCTGTGCGAGGCCGCCGACCGCACCGGCTGCGCGCACGTCGCCGTGCTCGGCTTCTGCATGGGCGGATCCCTCGCCTTCAAGGCCGCCGGCTCGGGTCGCTTCGACCGTGCCGTCGCGTTCTACGGGATGATCCGCACGCCCGCGCCGTGGCGGTCACCGACGACCATCGAGCCGCTCGATGCCCTGCGCCGGCCGGAGACGTGCCCGGCGCTGGCGCTCCTCGGCGGGCGCGACACCTGGACTCCGCCGGCCGACGTCGACGCGCTGCGAGCGCTGCCCGGGGTCGAGGTCGTGGTGTACCCGGAGGCCGAGCACGGGTTCGTCCATGACGCGACGCGCCCGGCGCATCGCGCCGGCGACGCCGCCGACGCCTGGTCGCGCGCCTACGCCTTCGTCGAGGGCTGAGCCTGCGGTTGGTCGGGACTCGAAAACCGCCGTATCCTGGGGTTCGAGATCCCTGCCGTATGACCCCTGGGAGAGGCATGTCCTTTGACGTAGGAGACAAGGTCGTCTACCCGCACCACGGTGCGGCGGTCATCGAGCGCAGGGAGAAGAAGGACGTTTTCGGAGAGCGCCGGGAGTACCTGGTGCTCAAGCTGGCCTACGGCGACCTCACCCTGATGGTCCCCGCTGACAACACCGACGAGGTCGGTCTGCGCGAGGTCATCAACGACGAGGAGGTCGAGGAGGTCTTCGCCGTCCTTCGCAAGAAGGAGGCGCGAATGCCCACCAACTGGTCGCGCCGGTTCAAGAACCACGTCGAGAAGCTGAAGTCGGGCGACATCTACCAGGTCGCCGAGGTCGTCCGTAACCTCTCCATCCGCGACAAGGACAAGGGCCTGTCCGCGGGTGAGAAGCGAATGCTCACCAAGGCCCGCCAGATCCTCGTGTCAGAGCTGACCTTCGCGATCGGCGTCAGCGAGGAGGAGGCTGAGCGCAAGCTCGACGAGGCGCTTCCCTAGAGGGGAGCCCGGCGGATGATGTTGGTTGAGATCGTCCGCCTGCTGATCGTCCTCACCTGCACTGCGGGCGGCTACGCGTTGACGCGTTCCGCGTTCGGCAGCAGCAACCAGCAGGTCCTCGGCGCCACCCTCGGCGCGCTGGTCGGCTATGTCATCGGCGGCGCGGTCGGCCGCCTTCTCCGGCGGGGCATGGGCGTGCTCGAGGACGAGGTGGCGCGGGCACCGGCGGCGCAGGTTCTCGCGGGCACCGTTGGCGCAGCCGCCTTCGGCTTCGTGGCCGCCCTCGTGAGCCTGCCGGCCGTCTTCGCGATTCCCGGCGGCTGGGGATGGCCGGTGCTCGCGGCGGCGGCGTGGATCGGCGTCTACGAGGGCTATCGCGTCGCGGGGCGCAAGAGCGAGGAGCTCTTGGCCCTCGCCGGCCTGTCCACGCGTCCGCTGGTGACAGCCACGCGCTTTGGTGACGACAAGGCCGAGCTGTTCCTCGTCGACACGAGCGCGGTGATTGACGGGCGATTGCTCGCTATCGCCGATGCCGGGTTCCTGCCCGCCAACCTGGGTGTCCCCCGGTTCGTGCTCGACGAGCTGCAGGGCATCGCCGACGCGCAGGAGGGCGGCCGCCGGCGTCGCGGCCGTCGGGGGCTCGAGGTGCTCGAGGCGCTGCGGCGGGACGGCCGGGTGGCCGTGCACGTCCTCGACGACGAGATGCCCGAGTTCGCGACGGTCGATGCCAAGCTGACGGCGCTCGCGCGCCGTCTCAACGCGGGGCTCGTGACGACGGATGCGAACCTCCAGCACGTTGCCGAGCTCCAGGGCGTGCGCTGCCTGAACGTGAACCGCCTGGCCAACAGCATGAAGCCCCCGATCCTGCCGGGCGAGGTGATCCGGCTGTCGATCGCACGGGAGGGTAAGGAGCCGGGACAGGGCGTCGGCTTCCTCGACGACGGCACGATGGTCGTCATCGGCGACGCCGCGGCGCGAGTGGGCGAGGAGATCGAGGTGCGCATCACGTCGAACGTGCAGACGTCGGTCGGGCGCATGTTGTTCGCGTCGGTCGCGTCGACCCACGACTGACGTGACGACGTGGGGGATCGTGGTGGCAGCCGGCAGTGGTACGCGTTTCGGCGGCGCCAAGCAGTACGAGCAGTTGGGCGCGCAGCGGGTGCTCGACTGGGCCGTACAGGCCCTGCGCCCGTTCTGTGACGGCGTCGTGCTGGTGGTGACCGAGGGCCATGCCGGGCGCCACGAGCCCGGTGTCGACGCGGTCGTCACGGGTGGCTCGACGCGGTCGGAGTCGGTCCGCGCCGGCCTCGCCGCGGTGCCCGCGGAGGCCGACATCGTCGTGGTGCACGACGCCGTCCGTCCCCTCGCGAGCCCGGATCTCTTCGAGGCGGTCGTCGGCGCGGTGGTGGCGGGCGCCGACGGCGCTGTTCCCGGCGTGCCGGTCTCCGACACCGTGAAGCGCGTCGGCGAGGGCTGTTTCGTGATCGAGACGCTCGACCGCTCGCAGCTCGTCGCCGTGCAGACCCCGCAGGCGTTTCGGACGCGGGCCTTGCGCGGTGCCCACGGCATGGGCGCGGACACCACCGACGACGCCGCGCTGGTCGAGTCGGCCGGCGGCCGGGTCGTGGTCGTACCCGGCGACCCCGCCAACATCAAGCTGACGGCCCCTCACGACCTGGTCGTCGCCGAAGCCCTTCTCGCACCTCAATGAGCGAGCCGGAGGCGAGCGAATCAAGAAGCAGAGCGTCCCGCTCAGCGGGGCGGCCGCCGAAGGCGGCAACCCGATGAGAGTCGGGATCGGCTTCGACGTGCATCAGTTCTCGCCCGAGTCGGCCGGTCGCGCCCTCGTGCTCGGCGGGGTGGTGTTCGACGGCGAACCCGGCCTCGCCGGCCACAGCGACGCCGATGTGGTCGCCCACGCGGTCGCCGACGCGCTGCTCGGCGCGAGTGGCCAGGGCGACCTGGGTGACCATTTCCCCGACACCGACCCGGCCTGGCTGGACGCGGACAGCCTCGAGCTGCTCTGCGGTGGCGCGTCGAGAACGTCGACTGTGTCGTCGTGGCCGAGTCCCCGCGCATCGCCCCCAGGCGCTCCGAGATGCAGGACCGGCTCGAGGCGGTCGTCGGCGGCGGTGTGACGGTGAAGGCGGGCCGGCCGGAGGGTCTCGGCGCGCTCGGCCGGGGCGAGGGGATCGCCTGCGTGGCGGTGGCCCTCGTCGAGCGCGTGTG
This sequence comes from Actinomycetota bacterium, assembly GCA_005888395.1. Taxonomy (GTDB): domain Bacteria; phylum Actinomycetota; class Acidimicrobiia; order Acidimicrobiales; family AC-25; genus AC-25. The sequence goes on from VAXF01000111.1 coordinate 9,427, forward strand.
AGACGGATTTGAGGGAGCTGGGCGGCGAGCAGGTCGAGGGCCGGCAGGCGGTGCGGGAGCTGCTGGCGGCCGGGCGGCGGCGGGCTCGCGAGGTGTGGCTGGCGCAGGGCGTCGAGGACGTCGCGATCCTGCGCGAGATCGGCGAGCTGGCGACCGCGGCGCGAGTCCCGGTGCGGCACGTGAGCCGCGCGCGTCTCGACGGGGCCGCCCGCACCGACGCGCCCCAGGGCGTGCTGGCCACGGCCGATCCGCTGCCCGTCGCCGACCTGGCAGCGCTGGCAAGCGCGACCCCCGGCCGGCCCTTCCTCCTCGTTCTCGACGGCGTTCTCGACCCGCACAACCTCGGCGCGCTGCTCCGAACTGCCGAGGCCGCGGGCGTGACCGGTGCGGTCCTTCCGCGCCGGCGCGCCGCCCATGTCACCGCGGTGGTGGCCAAGGCGGCCGCCGGGGCGATCGAGCGGGTCCCGATCGCGCTCGTGGCCGGGATCGCGGGCGCGCTGCAGGATCTCCGCGGCAAGGGCATCTGGACGGTTGGCCTCGACCCCGCCGGGACGACGAGCGTGTTCGACCTGGCGGTGGCCACCGAGCCCCTCGCCCTGGTGCTCGGCTCCGAGGGACGGGGACTCGCGAGGCTTGTTGCGGACCGGTGCGAGGTTCGCGCCCGGATCCCCCTGGCGGGCTCGATCGGGTCGCTGAACGTCGCCGCCGCGGCCGCGATCTCCTGCTTCGAGGTCGCCCGCCGCCGCGCCGGCGCCTGATTTTTTCGTCGCGAGCGTCCCGTTTGTCGTGAAAAAGGGCCCTCTACCTGCGGTAGGACGCCGCGGAATACGTTGACAGAGAGTGGTGGAGTAGTTACAAAGAGCTAGTCCTGACTAGTCCATTCGGACTAACCCTCGTCCCCACCGCCCCGCCGCAAGATCGAGGAGCTCGCACACATGGCCGTCCGTCTCGACATCGTGCCCTTGGTCGACCTGAAGGACGATGACCTTCTCGAACGGTCTCGGGGGGGCGACAGCGACTCGTTGCACGTGCTGCTGGAGCGCTACCGCCGTTTCGCGCGCTCCAAGGCGCGGGGCTACTTCCTGGTCGGCGCCGACTCCGACGACATCGAGCAGGAAGGCATGATCGGGCTCTACAAGGCGATCCGCGACTTCCGGCCCGACCGCCAGGCGTCGTTCCGGGCCTTCGCCGAGCTCTGCATCACCCGCCAGATCATCACCGCCATCAAGACGGCCACTCGGCAGAAGCACCGGCCGCTCAACCAGTACCTGTCGATTTCCGGCGTCCGCGGTGGCGACGACCAGCACGAGCGGACGATCGAGGAGCTCCTCGACGACCACCACTCCGCCGACCCGGCCGAGCACGTGGTGCGCTCGGAGCGGATGAACGCCATGCGCCGGTCGATGGCCGAGATGCTCTCGACGCTCGAGGTCGACGTCCTGCGGCTCTACGTCGAGGGCAAGTCCTACCAGCAGATCGGCGAGCAGCTGGGCCGCCATACAAAGTCGATCGACAACGCCCTCCAACGCATCAAGCGCAAGCTGGAGTGCCACCTGCAGGACCGTGCCGCAGCCGACGCCGCGGCCGAGCTCGCCATCGCCTGACTCTTCGCCGCTCGGGCCGCTGACGCCGAGCGGAGCGAGGCCCCCTTTCGGCTCGAGCGTGAGAGAAAGACAGCGCCGGAGCCGGTCCGGCTCTGCCGGCCGGCGGAGGCACAATTGAGCTCGCCGAGCAACCTCTGGTTGCGAAGGCGAAAGATCGCCGGGTTAGCTCAGTTGGCTAGAGCATCTGTCTTGTAAACAGAAGGTCGTCGGTTCGAATCCGACACCCGGCTCCGTTGGCTGGCGTGGGGGTGCTTGATCTTGCCGGTGCTGGGGGACAGGCTCTTTGAGATGGCGCTCTCCGACCGCGACCGGGCGATCCTCGATTTCGAGCGCTCCTGGTGGACCGAGCCCGGTCCCAAGGAGACGGCCATCCGCGAGCGGTTCGAGATGTCGGCCACGAGCTACTACCGGTTGCTGAACGAGCTCGTGGAGTCTCCCGACGCGGCCGACCACGACCCTCTCCTCGTGCGTCGTCTGCGCCGTCTTCGCGACCGGCGCCGGCGAGCCCGGTTCGAGAGCCGTCCCGCCCATCAGCCTCCCGGCCCGTGAGGCCGGGGCGCCACGCGGCCGCCGACGGGTCGTTCGAGCGGTCGGCGGGCACCGCCGCCGCCCGCGGCGCATTCCTGCTGGTCGTCGCCGTCGTCCTCGGGATCGTGCTGCTGCAGGCGGCCGACAAGGGGACGTCGTCGCGGGGGCTGACCACCGGCACCCACGCCTCCGCCCCGACCACGACGGTCCCGACTCCCACCACCCTGCCCACTCGGGCCCCGGCCGACGTCAAGGTGCTGGCGGTGAACGGCACGACCACGGCCGGGGTGGGGTCGCGTGTGAGCGACAAGCTGCGGACGGCGGGCTACAACGTTCTCGCGCCCACGGACGCCCGCCGCAAGCCCGTGGCGTCGTCGTCGGTCTATTTCACCGTCGGCTACCAGTCGGAGGCCACCGTCATCGCCGACCTCCTGGGCCTCCAGTCCACTGCCGTCCAGCCGATGCCCGCCGCGCCACCCGTCGCCGACACGAGAGCGGCCAACGTGCTCGTGCTGGCGGGCCAGGACCTCGCCCGTGCGCTTCCCGCGCCGGCCACGACGACCACCGTCCGCCGCGCCGCGACGGGTTCGACGACCACGACGGCGCGTAAGTCGACGTCGACAACGGTGCACACGGCGACCACCGCTCACACCACCACGACAACGCGCTGATTCGCCGGGACGCGTCAGCCAACCCGGCGGACGGTCGAGCGCACGTCGAGGACCATGCGCCCGTCGACGGGCGGCGCCTTGCTTCCCGGTGGTGGCAACAGCGATACGTCGAACACGCCGTGGCTCAGCGATGACGCATCCTCGACGGCGCCGTCGCTCACGTCCTGGGTCGTGGTGCTCTCCGTCGCCTGGCTCCCGCGCAACACGACCTGACCTTGGCGCAGCTCGGTCCTGCGCGCGACCGGCAGCCGCGTGGCCGAGCGCACGCGCGCCACGGCGCGGCCTCGGACGACCGCAAGCTCGACGAGACGGCCGGCGCCCACGAACCGGGCCGGGCCCTGGTCCGGAAGACGTAGGTGGTCGTCGATGCGCCAGGTGTCGCCCGCGTGCAGCACGCGCGTTGGTGGCGCGCCCGCGGCCGCGGGGAAGATCTCCGACACGCCGAGGTTGCCGAAGACCTGTGCCGGAAGTCCTTCGATCGTCTCGATGGCGTCGAGCTGTGCGGCGCGATCGAGGTCGACGACGAAGGTGCGCGTCGTGCCGCCCGGCGTGCGCAGCTGCACGCGCACGCGGACGAGACCGGCCCGTTGCGATCGAAGGACCGTGTGGGTCGCGCGCAGCACGGTCTCCTCGTCGTCATTTTGCGCGGGTTGGTCACCGAGCTGTGTCTTCACGGTCGAGTGGACGGTGACGACATACTCGTACCGCGTTCCCGGCTGAGGCCGGAACGCGATCCGGACCCCGCCGCCACCGCAGGCGACGGTGAGAGCGGCGACAGCTGCCAGGAGGGACAGCACCCGCGGCAACGGGCGGGTCCCACCAAGACTCATGGGGACACCATCTTCGATGGTGTCCATGAGTCGACTGCTCTGTCTTCTGGTTCGCTCGCCTTCGGCTCGCTCACGTGCAGGCGAGGGTACCGTGCGCCCGATGGCGTCCCCCGACCGAGTGGCCGCGGTGCTCGAGCCGTTTGTGCGCCGGCCGGAGCGCGCGGCCGTCGTCACCGACTTCGACGGCACGCTCGCGCCGATCGTCACCGACCCGGCCGCCGCCAGACCCCTTGCCGTCGTACCAGATCTACTTCGCCGGCTGGCGGCCCGTTTCGCACGTGTGGCTGTCGTATCGGGACGCCCGGCGGCGTTCCTGCTCGATCATCTGGGCGCCGGCGGGGTATCCCTTCACGGCATCTACGGGCTCGAGGCGGTCGACCGCGATGGCCGCGTCGTGGCGAACGCAGACGCGGCGTCGTGGGCGCCTGTCGTCGCGGATGTCGCCGAGCGGGGCCGGCTGCGGGCGCCGGCGGGCGTGACCGTCGAGCCAAAGGGACTGTCGCTCACCCTTCATTTCCGCGGCTCGCCGTCTGCCGACGACGAGGCGCGGGCGTGGGTCGAGGCCGAAGCGGCCCGCACCGGCCTCGTCGTGCACGCCGGCCGTCGCTCCTACGAGCTACGTCCTCCCGTCCCGCTCGACAAGGGGACGGTCGTCGAGGAGCTCGGCGCCGGGCTCGACGCCGTGTGCTTCGCCGGCGACGACGTGGGCGACCTGGCCGCGTTCGACGCGCTCGACCGGTTGGCCCGACGCGGCGCCTGCGCCCTACGGGTGGGCGTCCGCAGCGCGGAGGCGCCCGACGAGCTGCTCGAGCGGGCTGACATCGTCGTCGAGGGCCCCGAAGGCGCCGTCGCGCTTCTCGAGCGCCTGGTCGTGTAACGATGCCGCGCGCCGTCGCGTGCCCCGACAAGTTCAAGGGCACGGCCACGGCGACCGAGATCGCAGCCGCCATCGCCGCTGCCGCCGAGGCTCGGGGTTGGAACTGCGACCAGGTACCGGTCGCCGACGGCGGCGAGGGAACGCTGGAGGCGCTCGGCGCTCTCGGCGGGCGCATCCGGCGCAGCCAGGTCATGGGCCCGCTCGGCGACCCGGTCACCGCGGAGTGGCGCCTGTCACGGGAGCTCGCGGTCGTGGAGATGGCGCGGGCGTCGGGCCTCGCGCTGGTCGGCGGCGCCGAGGGCAACGACCCGCTGGCCGCCAATACCTACGGGGCGGGTGAGTTGATCTCGGCGGCCGTCGACGCGGGCGCGACGGAGGTGATCGTCGGTGTCGGCGGTTCCGCGACGACGGACGGCGGGCTGGGCGCGGTGCGCGCCCTCGAGCCGCACCGGCGCCTACGCGGCGTCGACGTCGTGGTGGCGTGCGACGTCGATACGAGATTCGTCGACGCGGCCGAGTCGTTCGCGCCACAGAAGGGCGCGACGCAGGCGCAGGTGTACCTCTTGCGACGGCGCCTCGAGCGGCTGGCGCAGGTGTACGAGCAGGACTTCGGCGTCGACGTACGCGACATCGCGGGCTCGGGCGCGGCCGGGGGGCTCGCGGGCGGCCTCGCCGCCCTCGGCGCCGTGCTCGTTCCCGGCTTCGCCGTCGTCGCCGACGCGCTCTCGCTCGCGGAGCGCTTCGAGGGCGCCGACCTGGTCGTGACCGGGGAGGGCTTCGTCGACGAGCAGTCGTTTCGCGGTAAGGCCGTCGGCGGGGTCGTGGAGCTGGCCCGCGAGGCCGGCGTGCCCGTGCTCGTCGTCACCGGCGAGGTGCTCGAGGGCGTCGACGTGGCAAGCCGCGGCGTCGAATGCATCTCGCTCGTCGAGCGCTTCGGCCGCGAGCGCGCGATGGGCGACCCCGCCGGCTGCGTGCGGGACGCGGTGGTCGACGCGCTAGCTGCGAGTTAGCAGCAGCTTGTCGACCACCTCGGCGACACCCGCGCCGTAGCTGCCGGTCGTGCGCTGTGGCCACTCGAGCGCGAGGTCGGCGTTGGCGACGAGCCAGCACCATCCGTCGGCGACCTCGCCGGCGCACGCGAGGTCGCCGGCCGCGTCGCCGACGTAGGCGGCATCGGCGCGGGCGATGCCGTGTCGCTCGCGGTCGCGCCGGACGCCGCTCGCCTTGCTCGTTCCGGCGGGTGTCAGGTGGTAGACGTGGACGCCCGGCCGCCGCGAAAGCTCGCCGTTGTCGACGAGCCGGCACCATCCGAAGCCGGCGTTGGCGAGCGCGGCGTCGTACGCGGCGGCGTCGGCATGACCGCGGAGAAGCACCGTGGCCTCCCGATCCTCGTTCCACGGGTCGTGCAGCTCGAGGTCGCCGAGCCCGAGCACCAGGTCGAGGGCGCCCCTCGTCCGCATCGCCTCCACGGGTGTCTCGCCGGTGAACGGGAAGTCGCCGAGCTCGAAGCGTGCGTCCACGCCCTCGACGTGGACGCAGCCGAGCTCGCCGATGCCCCGACTCAGCCCGAGGAGCCGGCAGAGCTCGCGCACTTGTACCCGGCCTCGGCCGGTGACGGGCACCACGTCGATAGCCGCGGCGCGGCACCGGAGCAGGGCGTCGAGCACGGCGGTGGTGCCGTCCCAGAGGAGGTCGCCGCCAGGCCCGACGAGCGTGCCGTCGACGTCGACGTACAGAACTGTCTTTCGGGAGCGACCTCCCGGGCCGCTCGTCATCGCGTCACCTGGGCCAGTGGCGGGAGCTCGCCCCACGCGAGCGCGACCGGACGTGCTCCGGGTCGCGCGAGGGGCGGCCGGTCGTCGTCCCCCACGTCGACGCCCGCGCGGCGCAGGCCGGTCTCGAGCACCATCGCGGCCATCGGTGCCAGCTCGGCCAGCGAGCGGTTGCGGTGTACCCGGTGGCCGAGGTCGACCTGCGCGATCGCGCTCGCGCCGAAGTGCGTGCAGACGTCGATCAAGAGGCCGAGGTCGACGCCGTACCCGCGCACGAACGGCAGCTGCTCGAGCGTGTCGCGGCGGCCCGCGCACTCGCCGGCCAGAGGCTGAACGACCGGGGCAAGCTGCGGGAAGAGGAGGGTGATGAGCGGGCGCGCCACGAGCTCGGTGACGCGTCCGCCGCCACGCGGCCGGCCGTCGAGGGGCCGTTCGTAGAACGCCTTCACGAAGCGGATGCCGTCGTCGAGCAGCAGCGGCGCGAGCAGGCCGCTGACGAAGCGGGCGTCGAAGTCACGGATGTCGGCGTCGAGGAACACGACCAGCTCGCCCGTGGTGCTGGCGAGCCCCTTCCAGAGCGCCTCGCCCTTGCCGTGGCCGCGACCGGCCACCTCCGGCAGGACATCGGCCGCCAGAACCACCCGCGCTCCGGCTTCGGCGGCGGCGATCGCGGTCCGGTCGTGCGAGCCGTCGTCGACGACGAGTACCTCGTCGACCAGTTCGCCATGCCGCCGACTCCCCTGCACGGGCGGGCCATGTCTCCGGCCCGCCTCCACGGGCGGGCCATGTCTCCGGCCCGCCTCCACGGGCGGGCCAAGGAGGGAGCGGACGATCGCGGCCACGGTCGCCTCCTCGTCTCTCGCCGGCAGGCACACCGATACGCGGCGATCGCCCTTGGCCGCGATCAGAGCACCGAGGTCCAGCTGCTCGTGATGGAACACGCGGATGGTCACTGCTCCAGTTTGTCGTTGGCGCGGCCGGTGCCCGCCCGCCTACCATCGGGACCATCATCCAGAGCGGTTGAGGGACCGGGCCCGACGAAACCGCGGCAACCAGTGCGCAAGCACCAGGTGCCAATGCCCGGATCGATGAGGAGGGAAGGTGCCGTTCGTCGAATCGCTCCGGTGCCGGGAGTGCGCGCGCACGTACCCGGTCGAGGCACTCCACGTCTGTGAGTACTGTTTCGGGCCGCTCGAGGTTGCCTACGACTACGAGGCGATCGCAGCCAGCGTGTCCCGCGAGAAGATCGCCGCCGGGCCGCCGACGATCTGGCGGTACGCCGATCTGCTCCCCGCCGCGTTCACGAGCGGTGACAGCGCCGTCGACCTCGGCGCCGGGTTCACGCCCCTCGTACGTGCCGACCGGCTGGCCGCCGAGCTCGGGCTCGGCGAGCTCTGGCTGAAGAACGACACCCTCAACCCGACCGGCTCGTTCAAGGACCGCGTCGTCTCCGTGGCGCTCACCAAGGCGCGGGAGCTCGGCTTCAAGGTGGCCGCCTGCGCCTCGACGGGCAACCTGGCCAACTCGGTGGCGGCCCACGCCGCGCGCGCCGGGATGCAGAGTTTCGTCTTCATCCCGCGCGACCTCGAGCAGGCCAAGGTGGTGACCACCGCGGTGTACGGCGGAAACCTCATCGCCGTCGAGGGCAACTACGACGACGTCAACCGCCTGTGCGCCGAGCTGGCCTACGAGCGCCCGACATGGGCGTTCGTCAACGTCAACGTGCGCACGTATTACGCGGAAGGCTCCAAGACCCTCGCCTTCGAGGTGGCTGAGCAGCTCGGCTGGACCGCACCCGACCACGTCGTCGTTCCCGTCGCGTCCGGGAGCCAGCTCACCAAGATCGACAAGGGCTTCCGCGAGCTGTGGCAGGTCGGGTTGCTCGACGAGCCGCCCGCGGTGCGCATCTCGGGTGCCCAGGCCGCGGGGTGCTCGCCCGTGGCCACCGCGTTCGCCGAAGGGGTCGACCACATCCGCCCGGTGAAGCCGCACACGATCGCCAAGTCACTCGCCATCGGCAACCCGGCCGACGGTCCTTACGCGCTCGAGTGTGTGCGCGAGAGCCGTGGCTCGTTCGGATCGGTGACCGACGACGAGATCATCGAGGGCATCCGTCTGCTCGCCCGTACCGAGGGCATCTTCGCCGAGACCGCGGGCGGCGTCACTATCGCGACGCTCGCCCGTCTCGCCGCCCAGGGAGTCGTGCGCGCCGACGAGCGTGTCGTCGCCTACGTCACCGGTCTGGGCCTGAAGACCATCGAGGCGGTGTCGTCGATCGTCGGGCCCACCCACACGATCGCCCCGACCCTCGACGCGTTCAACGAGGCGGTCGGTCCCGACGAGGAGCCCGCATGACGGCCCTGGTGAGGGTGCCGACGCAGCTGCGGTCGCTGTCCGGCGGCCAGGGCGAGGTCAAGGTGGATGGCGATACGGTCGGCGCCGTGCTGGCGGCGCTCGACGAGACGCATCCGGGTTTCCGCGGCCGCCTCTTCGATGACTCGGGCCGGTTGCGGCGGTTCGTGAACGTCTTCGTCGCCGACGAGGACGTCCGCTTCCTTCAGGGCCTCGACACGCCGGTGGCCGAGGGCCAGACGGTGTCGATCGTGCCGGCGGTGGCGGGCGGGTAGCCGGGGTGCCGCGGCGCTCTCGGAACGAGGTGCTCGTCGTCGACGACGACCCCGTTCTGTGCAGTGTCCTGTGCGACGTCTTCGAGCACGAGGGCTACACCGTGCGCTGGGCCGCCGGCGGTGAGCAGGCCTTGGCTGCGCTCGACCAGCTGGTGCCCGACTGCATGATCCTCGCGCCGCGTACGCGGGTGGTGGTGCTCACGGCGCAGGACGAGCGTCGCCACGTCCTGCGCTGTTTTGAGCTCGGCGTGTTCAAGTTCGCCACCAAGCCGATCGATCCGTCCATCTTGTTCCTCGCCGTCGACAAGTTGCTGCACATGTCCAACGATGAGGCCGACCGTGAGCGACGCGAGGAGCTCGAGATGGCGCGGCGCCTGGCGCAGCTCGACGCCGCGCTCGACGAGATCAGGGCGCGGGGGATCGGACGGGGATAGACCGCCCCAACCCGACATCGTTCTCAACCCGGCGAGCCGCACATCCGATGTTCAGACGTGGCCGAGGTCCTCGTCGTCGATGACGACCCTGACATCCGGATGATGCTCCGGTTTGCCCTCGAGGACGTGGGCTTCGACGTGCGTCTCGCTTCGGACGGCGTCGAGGCGCTGGCCCTGCTCCGCGAGCGCGTGCCCGACTGCATGGTGCTCGACCTGATGATGCCGAACCTCGACGGGTTCGGCCTGTTGCGGACCATGCACGCGACGGGGCTCGGGGACGCAACCCGCACTGTGATCCTGACGTGCAAGGTCGACGAGGGTGACGTGGTGACGGGCCTCGAGCTCGGGGCCCACGAGTACCTGACCAAGCCCTTCGACCCTGATCGCCTGGCCGGGATCCTCCAGCGCCTCCTCGACACCACGCCCCAGGCCCTCGCCGACCGACGCCGGACCCAGCTCGACAAGGCCGCCCTCCGCGAGCGCATCGAGGCCACGCTCGCCCCGCCCCGGCGCCGGGCGGATTCCCTCCCCAGGGCATAGCCGGCGACTCTTCGCTTGCGGCGCCTGTGGCGCCGGTGGCTAGAATTAGCACTCGAGGCTTGCGAGTGCTAAGTCGCCAGAAGCCAAGTCGCTAGGAGGGACGCAGGCAATGCCGAAGATGATCGCCTTCGACGAGACGGCCCGGCGGGCGCTGGAGAGCGGCATGAACCAGCTCGCCGACGCCGTGCGGGTCACGCTGGGCCCGAAGGGCCGCAACGTCGTGCTCGAGAAGAAGTGGGGCGCCCCCACCATCACCAACGACGGGGTGTCGATCGCCAAGGAGATCGAGCTCGAGGACCCCTACGAGAAGATCGGGGCCGAGCTGGTCAAGGAGGTCGCCAAGAAGACCGACAACGTCGCCGGCGACGGCACCACGACCGCCACCGTCCTGGCGTGGGCCATGGTGCGCGAGGGCCTGCGCAACGTCGCCGCCGGCGCCAACCCGATGGCGCTGAAGAAGGGCATCGAACAGGCCGTCGAGACGGCGGTCGAGGCCGTCAAGACGATCTCGGTCGAGGTCGAGTCGAAGGAGCAGGTCTCGCAGGTGGCGGGCATCTCCGCGGCCGACACCGAGATCGGCGCCATGATCTCCGAGGCCATCGACAAGGTCGGCAAGGACGGTGTCATCACCGTCGAGGAGTCGCAGACGTTCGGCATGGAGATGGACCTCGTCGAGGGCATGCGCTTCGACAAGGGCTACATCTCGCCGTACTTCGTCACCGATCCCGAGCGCATGGAGGCCGTCCTCGAGGATCCCTACATCCTGCTCGTCGGCTCGAAGATCTCGGCCGTGCGCGACCTGCTGCCGGTGCTCGAGAAGGTGATGCAGGCGGGCCGGCCGCTCGCGGTCATCGCCGAGGACGTCGAGGGTGAGGCGCTGGCCACGCTGGTGGTCAACAAGATCCGCGGCACGTTCAAGTCGGTCGCGATCAAGGCGCCCGGTTTCGGCGAGCGCCGCAAGGCGATGCTGCAGGACATGGCCATCCTCACGGGCGGCCAGGTGATCTCCGAGGAGGTCGGCCTGAAGCTCGAGAACGTGTCGCTCGACATGCTCGGCAAGGCCCGCAAGGTCACCGTCACCAAAGACGAGACGACCATCGTCGAGGGCGGGGGCGAGGACTCCGACATCAAGGGCCGGATCAACCAGATCAAGGCCGAGATCGACAACACCGACTCGGACTACGACCGGGAGAAGCTCCAGGAGCGGCTGGCCAAGCTCTCGGGGGGTGTCGCGGTCATCAAGGTCGGCGCGGCCACCGAGGTCGAGCTGAAGGAGAAGAAGCATCGCATCGAGGACGCCGTCAGCACTACGAAGGCGGCGGTCGAGGAGGGCGTCGTGCCGGGTGGTGGCGTCGCGCTGCTTCGGGCGCAGGACAAGGTGTTCGCCTTCGCCAAGAAGCTCGACGGCGACGAGGCGACCGGCGCGCGGATCGTGGCGCGTGCGCTCGAGGAGCCCCTCAAGCAGATCGCCGTCAACGCCGGCCTGGAGGGCGGCGTGGTGGTCGAGCGCGTGCGGGGTCTCGAGAAGGCCAACGGGCTCAACGCCGCCACCAACGAGTACGAGGACCTGTTCAAGGCCGGCGTCATCGACGCCGCCAAGGTCACGCGCTCGGCGCTGCAGAACGCGGCGTCGATCGCGGCCCTCTTCCTCACGACCGAGGCGGTCATCGCCGACAAGCCCGAGAAGGAGAGCATGCCCGCCATGCCCGGCGGCGGCATGGAGGACTTCTAGCCGGCTCGCTAGTCCTGCCCGCGACGGGACGGGTCCTGTCCCTCAGGGGCCCTCCCGCATGGGCCTTCCCCGGCTTCGCCGGGGCCCCTCCCTGCGGGCCCCTCCCTACGGGCCACCCGTCCCACCGCTCGGCTCTGCCTCGCGGCGCCGGCGTCTCCATGCTGCCGTTCCGGCCATGGCGGCGAAAAGAGTGAGCAGCGCGACCAGGGGGAGCACGAGTCCGCGGTGCGAACCTGTTTTGTGTGCCCCCAACGCCGATTCATTCAGCTTTCGCGTGGGGGTGATCTCCGCGGGGGCTGTCGGGGAGACGGGGGCGGCGGTGGGGATGTT
>VAXF01000306.1 GCA_005888395.1 Actinomycetota bacterium
AACGGGAGCAGGGCTGGCGCAGCAAGGCAATCGTCAACGGCGTCGGCGCGGTATCGACCTTCGTCGTGCTCAGCATCGTCGCGGCCACGAGGTTCCTCAAGGGCGCGTGGCTCTCGATCGTGGTCGCGCTCGTGATCGTCGCGCTGTTCGTCGCCATCAAGCGCCACTACGACCGGATGACGAGGGTGCTCGCCGTTCGGCCCGAGGAGGTGCACCACCAGGCGATCAACCACACGGTCGTGGGTCGCATCCACCGCGGCGTGCTCAAGGCCCTCGACTACGCGCGGTCGTCGCGGCCCCAACACCTAGTCGCCGTCTACGTGTCGTTCGAGGACGAGGATCGCGAGGCGATCGAGCAGCAGTGGCAGGAGTTCGACATCGACGTCCCCCTGGAGATCGTGTACTCGCCCTATCGCGAGCTCATCGAGCCGATCGAGCGCTACATCGACGAGCTCGACCACCGCTGGGACAACGACACCGTCACCGTCGTGATCCCCGAGTTCGTCGTGGGCAAGTGGTACGAGCACATCCTCCACAACCAGAGCGCGCTCTTCCTCAAGGGCAAGCTCCTGTTCCGCGAGGGCATCGTGGTGACGTCGGTGCCGTACCACGTCGACACCGGCCGCCCGCAACCGTCATACGACACCGACCAGCACGAGGGCGAGCACGAGCGCGAAGGCCCCCACGAGGTCCATGGAGGACGTGACGAGGGGAATGCCGTGGTTGTCGGGGTCGAGCCCGAGCCGAAAGGCGGCGATGCCGCCGTAGTAGGCGATCACCACCACGAACGTGGTGGCGATCAGGCCCCCGACGAGTGACGCGGCCACCATGCGGACGACTCCCGGGCTCGCCAGGTGGGCCACGGCCGCGGCCACATCGGCCGACACGGCCACGAGCGTGAACACCGGCAGCGCGTAGAGAAACGTCAGCACGAAGTCGTCGCGGGCGAGCGGCGGCGGCACGCCGGCGGACTCGATCAGGCCCAGGTGGAGCTTGGTCGCCAGTCGGCTGGAAAGGATGCCGCCGAGGGCGCCGGTGTCCTCGAGGAACGGTGGGATCAGCACCAGCAGCGCCGGGAAGGCGATGAACGACTGGAGCCGCTTCTCGATCGTGAGCCCGGCCACCACGTCGATGAGGCCGGCGACGAGGAGGACGGGCAGCGACTCGCGCACGATGCGCGTAAGGAGATCGAGCCCGGCGCGCAGGGCCACGACGAGCACGGCGACGGTGAGCACGGCGCAGGCGGTGGCGACGATCGGCGTGACCAGCCGGATGCGCACGAGGAAGGTGGCGGCGAACAGCGAGGGCAGCGTGACCATGTCGCCCGCGGCGGTCACGAGCGGGGCGGCGACGTTGTCCATGTCCCAGCCACGACGGGCGGCGCCGGCGGCGACGCCGAGGGTCAAGAACAGCACCACCACCGACGACAGCGCGCCGCCGACGACCGAGATCACGACGAAGTCGGCGACCGAGATCGTGCGGGTGAGCCCGAAGCCCACGGCGACGGCCTTGGCCAGCACGGCGAGCGCGAGCGAGGTCGCCAGCGAGAGCACGACCGAGGCCAGGACGTTCTGGCCGACGACGGTCTCGGCCCGGCGCGTGAGCCGGAACGTGCCCGTGTGGATCGCCGTGCCCAGGCGACTGCCGAGGGCGCCGAACACGTTGCCGCGCATGCCGATGGCCGCGGGGACGAGGACGAGCAGCCCCGGGAGGGTGTCGAGGGTGTGGGTGATGGCGCCGAGCGTCAGCCCGGCGGCGAGGTCGCCCACCGACGAGAGCATGAGGGCGACCAGTCCCTGACGGATGCCCGCGGCATCCGCCTGCACCACCGACCGCAGGCGGGCGCCGATGCGGCGCGCCGGCCGGGGCCGGGCCGGCATTGTGGACCCCTCATTGGGGCTGGTCCTTCTCGAGCTCGACGAGGCGGTAGCCGACGCCCGGCTCGGTGATCAGACGCGGGCGGGTGGGGTCGTCGCCGAGCTTCTTGCGGAGCTGGCTGGCGTAGACGCGGAGGTACTGCGTCTCGGTGCCGTAGTCGGGGCCCCAGACCTCCTGGAGGATCGTGCGATGGGTCAGCACCCGGCCGGGCCACCGGGCCAGCAGGGCGAGGAAGGCGAACTCCTTCGGCGTGAGCTCCACCCGCTCGCCGCCGACCGTGACCTCGTGGTGGGCGAGGTCGACGTGCAGGTCGCCCACGTCGAACACGGCGTCGTCGTCCGCGTGCGCGGGCGCCGAGCGGTGCCGCAGCGCGACGCGCACGCGGGCGAGCAGCTCGGGCATCGAGAAGGGCTTGGTGACGTAGTCGTCGGCGCCCGCGTCGAGGGCGCCGACCTTGCGATCCTCGGCCCCGTCGGCCGACAGCACGATGATCGGTACCGCCGACCACGCCCGGATACGCCGGCAGACCTCGACGCCGTCGATATCGGGGAGGCCGAGGTCGAGCACCACCAGCTCCGGCGACTCGAGCGTCACGGCGTCGATCGCCGCCTGCCCGGTCGCCGCCCTGCGGACCTCGTAGCCGCGCGCCTCCAGCCCCACTCGGGCACCATCCTTCGGATGCGGCCCGAGCCGATGCTCATCGAGCGACCTCCCGGGCCGCTCACCGGGGCGCCACAACGTTCCGCACGGGGAGCGTGAACGCGAACGTCGCGCCGCCGCCGGGCGTGCGCCGCACGTCGATCGCCCCCCCGTGGGCCTCGACGATCGCCTTGCAGATCGCCAGCCCGACGCCGCTCGCCCCGCCTTCACCGCGGCGGAACGGCTCGAAGATGCGAGCCCGCTCGTGGTCGGGGACGCCGATGCCCTCGTCGACGACGCGAACCTCGACCATGTCGCCTCGGTCCGACGCCTCGACTCTGACGGTCGACGAGGGTGGCGCGTACCGCGCAGCGTTCTCGAGCAGGT
>VAXF01000307.1:0-1497 GCA_005888395.1 Actinomycetota bacterium
GACCGCCGTGTCCTTGAGCTTGATGCGCCCGCCAAGGCCCGGGATCTTGATCTCTCTCGAGATCCCCGACTCATCCCGCTTGTCGATGGCGATGGGGACGTAGCCGAGCTGGCGGAGCTTGTCGGCGACAAGGTTGGTGCTGTCGGCCTCGATCGAGCCCTCGAGCAGCTTGCCCGCCCGATCGCGGACCTTGTACGCGTACGTGGTCGGCATCGCGTTCCTCCTAGCTGGCGCCGACCAGGCGCCTGAGGTCCTCGGGGTTGGAGCTGCGCTCGACCGCCATCTCCATGGTGATGCGGCCGAGCTTGACCAGGTCGGCGAGCGACTGGTCCATGGTCTGCATGCCGAACTTCCCGCCCGCCTGCATCGACGAGTAGATCTGGTGCACCTTCCCCTCGCGAATCAGGTTGCGCACCGCAGGCGTTGCGATCAGCACCTCCGAGGCGACGGCACGGCCTGGGTTCTTGGTCGGCACCAGCTGCTGGGTGACGATCGCCTGCAGCGACGCCGCCAGCTGCACCCTGATCTGCTGCTGCTGGTGGGCCGGGAACACGTCGATGACGCGGTCGACCGACTGCGGCGCGTCCTGCGTGTGCAGCGTCGCAAACACGAGGTGGCCGGTTTCGGCCGCGGTCAGCGCCGTCGAGATCGTCTCGAGGTCGCGCATCTCGCCCACGAGGATGACGTCGGGGTCCTGGCGCAGGACGTGCCGGAGGGCCTCGGCGAAGCTGTACGTGTCCTCTCCCACCTCACGCTGGTTGACGACCGCCCGCTTGTGCTGGTGGAGGAACTCGATGGGGTCCTCCACCGTCATGATGTGCACGGGCGATTTGGAGTTGATGATGTCCACCAACGACGCCAGCGTGGTCGACTTGCCCGAGCCTGTCGGGCCCGTGACGAGCACGAGCCCGCGCGGGATCTCGGCCAGACTCGCCACGACCGGCGGGAGCCCGAGCTGCTAGCTGCTCGAGCGACACGATGTCGTGCGGGATGGCGCGCATCACCGCGCCCACCGAGTCGCGCTGCAGGAAGACGTTGACGCGGAAGCGACCCCGGCCGGGAATCGAATGCGAGGTGTCGAGCTCGAGCTCGGCCTCGAACTTCTCCCGCTGCTTCTGGGTGAGGATGGCGTAGAGCATCCGCCGCAGCTCCGAGCCGATGAGCACCGGGTACTCGGTGAGCGGCTTGAGCTCTCCGTGCACCCGCACGGTGGGGTGGACGCCGGCCGTCAGGTGGAGGTCAGACCCGCCGAGGTCGAGGAGCCGGTCGAGCAGCTCGTTGACGTCGAGGTCGTCGCCGGCGCCCTCGTCGAGGGTCCGCTCAGCGGTCGTCGTCGAGGTGTCGAGCAACGAGATCTCGACGTCGCCCGGGGGCGGCGGCCCGTAGGTGGCGTCGATCGCCCGGCGTAGCTCGCGCCGCTCGGCGATGCCCGGGTCGATCTCGAAGCCGGTGGCTTCGGCCAGCGCGTCGACCGCCGGGCGGTCGCTCGGGTTCTCC
>VAXF01000307.1:1548-3739 GCA_005888395.1 Actinomycetota bacterium
TGGAGGTCGACCGGCGTGATCGCGAGGTCGATAAAGTGCAGCCCGGTCTGAAAGGCGACGGCGGCCACGATGTCCTTTTCCGCCACCAGGTGCTCGCTGACCAGGAGCCGCGCGAGCGACGTGCCCTCCCGCTCCTCCCGCTCGAGCATCTCCTCCAGCGTGGGGCGCGACAGCACCTTTCGCTCCACGAGGAACTCGCCCAGCCGCCGTGACGCAACCAGTGCCATGCACAGAAGATCGGCGCGTCAGGCGACGACCCTGAGCACCTCCTCGAGGGAGGTCATGCCGTCGAGCACCCGGGCCAGGCCCGACTCGCGCAGCGTGAGCATGCCCTGGGCCACGGCCACCTTGCGGATGTCCTCGGAGTGCCCCCGCTCCACGATCAGGCGCTCGATGTCCTCGGTCACCAGGAGCACCTCGTGGATGGCGAACCGGCCGTGATAGCCGGTGCCGCTGCATGCCGGGCACCCGGCGGGGCGGTACAGCTGCGGCAGGTCGCCGAGCCCGCTCACGTCCCAACCGACCGAGTCGAGCTCGGCCTGGTCGGGCACGTACGCCTGCCGGCACCGGGTGCAGAGCTTGCGGGCCAGGCGCTGGGCCACGACGCAGTCGAGCGCGCTCGACACCAGGAACGGCTCGACGCCCATCTCCACGAGCCGGGTCGGGGTGGTGGAGGCGTCGTTGGTGTGGAGGGTGGAGAGCACGAGGTGGCCGGTGAGGGCGGCCTCGACGGCGATGACCGCGGTCTCGCGGTCGCGGATCTCGCCCACGAGCACCACATCGGGGTCCGAGCGCAGGATCGACCGCAGGGCGGCGGCGAAGGTCATCCCGGCCTTGGGGTTGACCTGGCACTGGTTGATCCCGGGGAGCCGGTACTCCACCGGGTCCTCGACCGTGATGATGTTGCGTCCCACGTCGTTGACGACATTGAGCGTGGCGTAGAGGGTGGTGGACTTGCCCGAACCGGTCGGTCCGGTCACGAGGATCGTCCCGTACGGCTTCCGGTAGGCGGTGGCGAAGCGCTCGAGGTTGGCCGGCAGGAACCCGAGGTCGGCCAGATCGAGCAGTGCGGTGCCCTTGTCGAGGATCCGCATCACGACCTTCTCGCCGAACACGGTCGGCAGGGTGGCGACCCGCAGGTCGACCGTGCGGTCCTGGATCCGTATGGACACGCGGCCGTCCTGGGGGATGCGGCGCTCGGCGATGTTGATGTCGGCCATGATCTTGAGCCGCGAGGTCAGGCCCTGCTGGATGTTCTTGGGCGAGCGCATCTTCTCGTGGAGCACACCGTCGACCCGGTAGCGGATGCGCAGGTCCTTCTCGGTGGGCTCCACGTGGATGTCGGATGCCCGTTCCTGGATCGCCTGGGTGATCAGCAGGTTCACCAGCTTGACGATCGGGGCGTCCTCGACGACCTCCCGGATCTTGGAGAGGTCGGTCTCCTCGGCGGCCTGGCTGGACGCGACGGCCGAGATGTCCTCGACCTCTCCGCCGAGGCTGTGGTGCTTGTCGATGGCGTCGAGCACTGCGGCGCGCGTCGCCACCACGGTGCGCACGTCGGCGCCCGTGATCGTGCGGATGTCGTCGAGGGCGAAGACGTTGGAAGGGTCGGCCATCGCCACGACCAGGTGGCCGCTCTCGTCCCAGCTGACCGGCAGGGCCTCGTAGCGGCGCGCCAGGCCGTCGGAGATGGTGGCGACCGCGGACTGGTCGACCGGGTAGCCGTCGAGGTCGACGAACTCGAGGCCCATCTGGGCCGCGAGCGTCGCGACCAGGTCGGTCTCGGACAGCGTTCCCTGCTCGACGAGGATGCGCCCGAGCGGCTTGCGCGAGCGCGACTGCTCCTCCAGCGCGGCCCCCAGCTGGTCGCGACTGACGAGTCCCCGGTCGACGAGGAGAGACCCCAGTTGATTGCGTTCGGCCATAGGCGTTCCAAATCGTCTACGACCCGCCTACGACGCAGGGTAAGCCCTCCGGGACGGTTCGTGAAGAGATTGAGCCGGTCGGCCCAGGGACGAACTACGCGTTTGGTGCCAAAGCGGCGCGCGCCGCGGCCGACATCACCGCCAGCGGCGGCTCTCTCCCCGTCCACGTCCGGAGCTGGTGGCCGGCCTGGTGCACGAGCATGCCGAGGCCGTTGGCGGCAGCGGCCCCCGCGGCGCGGGCCGCCTCGAGCAGCGGCGTGGCCGCC
>VAXF01000112.1 GCA_005888395.1 Actinomycetota bacterium
CTGCTGCTCGTCCATCATGTCGGCCATCACGGCCCGGATGAACTCGTCGGCCTCGGTCGTCATCCCACCGAGCACGCCGCCGTAAATGGCGCTGCTGTGCGCCGGCTCGCCGGCGTGCTCCCGCGCGTATGCCACCGCCTCGTCGAGGTCGCCGGCGAACGCCTCGACCACACCGGGTTGCGTCTGCGGCCTGGTGACCGCCATGTGCAGCGCGTTCGGGTACTGCTGGCCGTTGAACCGCCAGCCACGAGGCCGCATGAAGTCGTTGAGGTGGTACACGTCGAACTCGTCGGAGGTGAAGCTGAAGAGGAACGTCGGGTCGCCGAGCAGGCGCAGCTCGGGGTGGGAGCGCACCGCGTCCTGCATGGCGAACGAGGTCTCGAAGATGCGCTTCGCGTAGCGGAGGTAGCCGTCCCAGCCGAAGCTCACCATCGCTGCCCAGGTGGCCGCGAGCAGGCCGCCCGACCGCGAGCCTTCGATGCCCGGCGAGCAGTACTTCCCGCCGCTCCAGTCGGTGAGGTAGAAGTACTGCGCGTTGCGCAGCGCCTTGTCGCGGAACGCGCACACCGACGAGCCCTTGAACGCGTAGCCGTACTTGTGGGTGTCGGCCGACATGCTCGTGACACCGGGCAGCCGGAAGTCGTACACCGGGATCTCGTAGCCGAGCTTCTGGCCGAAGGGCAGGATGAACCCGCCGAGGCAGCTGTCGACGTGCAGCCCGATGCCGCGAGCCAGCGCGAGCTCCGACAGCTCCTCGATCGGGTCGACGGTGCCGTAGCCGTAGTTGCACGCCGACCCGATGACGGCGATGGTCGCGTCGTCGACGTGGGCGGCGACCCAGTCGACGTCGACCTGCGTGGTCTTCTCGTCGACCGGCGCCTTGCGCAGCTCGACGCCGAACAGGTGGCACGCCTTGTCGAACGCGGGATGGGCCGTCTCGGGCTTGACGAGATTGGGCGCGGTGATCCCGCGCTCGTGGCGGGCCCACTCGCGGTAGGCGAGCACGGCGTGGAGGATGCTGCCGGTGCCACCCGTGGTGACAACGCCTGATGGCGTGCACTCGGTGACGGCGTCGCCGTTGAGCACGTCAAGGGTCATGGCGATGATCTCGCCCTCGAACCGGGTGGCGCTCGGGCACATGTCGCGCTGCAGCGCGTTCACGTGCGCGAACCGTCCGAACGCCTCGGTCATGAAGTCGTAGTGCTCGTGGTCGCCGCAGTACATCGTGCCGGAGCACTTGCCGGTCTCCCAGAAGGCGTCCTCCTCGGCGGCCATGGTGGCCAGCTCGGCCAGCACCTCCTCCCGCGGCCGTCCCTTCTGGGGAAGAGCCCGGTTGACCTCGAATCGTCCGACGTACGGGTAGGCGCCCATGGAGGGAACGCTACCTATCCGATATCGACGCCGAGCAGGCGTTCGCGGGTCATGGCCGCCGTGCCGCGCCAGAGGCCGAGGATCGCCAGCGCCCACGCCACGGCCCCGAGCACCCAGCCCGAATTGCTCACGCCGAACAGGGCGCCGCTCGACTGGGCGTAGGACAGGATGATCAGCGGCAGCGTCACCAGCCCCGACGCCTGCTGGGCGGCGGCCGCGCTGCGCACCCGCGCCGAGAGGCGCAGCACGACCGAGAGCGTGATGGCCAGGAACGGCGGGACGACCCAGAACATCAACACCCACCAGTCGCCGGTGGGGAAGAACCACCCGCCCACCTTTGGCCCGACGACGGTGTCCACCACCAGCGAGTAGATCCCGAAGCCGACGACGGTGGTGAGGTAACCGGGCAAGAAGCTGGCGAGCAGCTTGCCGAGGTAGATCTCGCGCTCGGTCGCCGGCGAGTGGGCGAGGAACTCGCCGGTGCCCTTCTCGCGCTCGCCGACGAGCGTGTTGGCGCCGACGGCCGTCGAGATCGTCATCGGCACGACGACCGCGAGCGGAGCGAAGAGGTAGACGGCGAGCGCGTACGACGTGCGGGCGCCGGGCGTCGATCCCTGCACGTGGGCCTGGGCCCGCTTCGGGAGGACGTCGAGCGTTGCCGCCACCTTCTGCACGATCGTGATGTTCTCGGCGTGGGTGATCGCCCATAGGAGAGCGAGCGGCGCGAGAACGAAGAAGATGACCGCCAGCGCGAGCATCGGCGCCCAGAAGTCGGGGCTCTGCCAGAGCTGGCGCAAGTCGGTGCGCATGATGGTGAGCATCCGCGAGCGCCTCACGACGACACGGTCCGTGCGGCGCGTACAGCGAAGTAGATGTCCTCGAGGCTCGGGTCGTAGGGCGCCACGCGTGTGAGCCGCACGCCGGCGGCGGCGAGGGCGGCGACGATGTCGGGGACGCGGGCGATGTCGTCGACCGTCACCCGGGCGGGTCCGCCGTCCTGCTCGAACGCCGTCACGCCATCGAGCGTCTTCGCGGCGGCGAGGGCCGTGCGGTCCTCGGCGTCGAACACGACGACCGGCGACGGCCAGTAGCGCCGCACCAGCTCGGCGGGCGCGCCCGTGACCAGGTCGCGCCCGGCCTCGAGCATCACCACCTGGTCGGCCAGGCCCTCGGCCTCGAGCAGGAGGTGGGTGCACATCACCACCGTCTTGCCGGCGGCGGCCATCTCGTCGATCAGCTGCAGGACGGCGTGGGCCGACTCGGGATCGAGCCCCGACGTGGGTTCGTCGAGCAGGAGCAACTCGGGGTCGTGCAACAGCGCCCGCGCCAGCGCCAGCCGCGTCTTCATTCCTGTCGAGTACCCGCCGACCCGCACTTCGAGGGCGTCGTCGATGCCGAAGCGGGCCGCGCTCTCGACGATCGGCGCGTCGTCGCCGAGACCGTAGAGCTGGGCCGAATAGCGCAGGTTGTCGCGTCCGCTGAGCCGGTCGTAGAGCGCTGGCTTGGCCGCCACCACACCGCAGCGCCGGCGCACCTCCTCACCGTCGGCGATCGGGTCGAGTCCAAACACGCTCACCCGGCCGTTGTCGGCGGGCAGCGCGCCGGTGATCACGCGCACTGCCGTCGTCTTGCCGGCACCATTGGGGCCGACGAGCACGGTCACCGTCCCTCGCGGCGCCAGCATCGACAGGTCGTCGAGGGCGACCACCGCGCCGAACGTGCGCCGCACGTGCTCGAGCGTGACGGCCTGGTCCACTCGGTGAGGCTACCGGCGAGCACCGGGGTACCGTCCGGCTGGTGCAGGTGATCGCCAACGGGAAGTCGGTCGAGCTCGACGACGGTGCGACCGTCGACGACCTCCTGCGCGCCCTCGGCCTCGGCCGGCGCTGGGTGGTGGTCGAACGCAACGGCGAACCCGTCGAGCGCCGCGACGCGGCATCGACCGTGCTCGGCGCGGGCGACCGAGTCGAGCTCGTGCGCGCCGTGGCGGGAGGCTGACCGGGATCGTGCCGGGCGCGCTCGGGCTCGGCGACCGCCGGCTCTACCTCTGCACGCCCGACCGGCCCGACCTGGCGACGTTCGTCGAGAGCTGCATCACCGGTGGCGTCGACGTGGTGCAGCTGCGCGAGAAGCTGCTCGACGCGCGGCCGCTCCTCGAGCGGGCGCGCGTCGTCCGGCGCGTCTGCCACGACCACGGTGTGCCGTTCGTGTTGAACGACCGTCCCGACCTGGCGCTCGAGTGCGAGGCCGATGGCGTCCACGTTGGGCAGGACGACGCTCCGCCCGCGCTCGCGCGCCGCCTGCTCGGCGCCGACGCGATCGTCGGGCTCTCGACACACGCGCCCACCGAGCTCGACGCTGCCGCGAGCGAGCCAATCGACTACCTGTCGGTCGGGCCGGTCAACGAGACGCCCACCAAACCGGGTCGTCCTGGCACCGGTCTCGGGTACGTCGAGCACGCGACCGCCCGCTCGGTCCGCCCGTGGTTCGTCACCGGCGGCGTGACGCCCGAGACGGTGCCGGCGCTGGTCGCGGCCGGAGCCCGCCGCTTCGTCGTCGTGCGCTGGCTGACCGAGGCGGACGACCCCGCCCGGGCGGCCCGCCGGCTACGAGACGCGATCGACGCCGCGGTCGACCAGGCCTGAGAACGTCACCCGGCACGGCCGGAGACCGGTGTGTAGCGTCGGCCTGCGACGACCCCCGCGGAGGTGGTAATGCCCGACTTCCCCGCTCTCGCCCATGTAGCTGTCACCGTGAGCGACCTCAACCGCAGCCGAGGCTGGTACCAAGCGCTGTTCGACTCTCAACCAGTGCTCGACGAGGACACTGGGCCGTTTCACCACGTCGTGTGGCTATTGGGCGGAACCCTCGTCGGCATCCACCAGCACGCGGGCACGCCCATCAAGGAGGCCTTCGACGAAAGACGCCCGGGGCTCGACCACGTCGCCTTCGGCTGCGCCAACCGCGCCGAGCTCGCACAATGGGAGCAGCGACTGAACGAGCTCGGCATCGCCCACGGCGGCATCGTCGACGCGCCCTACGGCTCCGGTCTCTCCTTCCGGGACCCCGACAACATCGCCCTCGAGTTCTTCGCGCCGCCCGGCTGAGCGAACGTCAGAGGGGCTCCAGCACGACGACGGGGATCACGCGGTCGGTACTCGCCTGGTAGGTGTCGTAGTCGGGCCAGACCGCGGTTGCGTTCGACCACCAGACCGCCTTCTCCTCATCGGTCACGACACGCGCGACGTAGTCATGTAGTTCACCGCGATCCTGCAGGCTCACGCGCGGATCGGCGACGAGATTGAGGTACCAGACCGGATGCTTGGGGGCGCCACCGAGCGACGCGACCACTGCATACCGCTCGCCGTCTCGGACGCGCATCAGGGGCGTCTTGCGAACCGACCCGCTGTGCCGGCCTCGGGTCCACAGGATGACGACCGGCTTGCCCTGCAGCTCCGCCCCCTCGCGACCGTCGGTGTCCTCGTAGAGCCGCACCTGGTCGGCGACCGGCGCCCAAGGGCTCGGCTGGTACGCACCTTCGAGCGGCATACGGACCGATCCCCTACAGCGCCTGACGTTCGAGCCAGCCGAGCAGGACGGCGACGGCGCGGGGGTCGTGGCGCAGGCGGTGGCCGGCGCCGTTGACCAGCCGAAGCTCGGCGTGACCTTCGCTCGCGTCGGCGAGCAGGCGGGCGTCCTCGGGCGGGACCACGTCGTCCTCGGCGCCGTGCACGAGCAGGCACGGCCGCGGCGGGATCTTGCCGATCACGCCCACCGGACGGATCTCGCGCAACTCGCCGGCCCACCGGTCGAAGTCGGGAGGGAACGAACGGTCGGTGATGACACCGACCTCGCGGGCGTGGTCGAGGAACGCGCGCGCGTCCGACGCCCAGTCGGCGAAGTCGGCGGGCGCGGCCAAGGTGGCCACGCCGCGAACGCGCTGGTCCTCGGCCGTCTCGCAGATCGCGAGCGCGCCGCCCGTGCTCGAACCCGCCAGCCACACACCGCCGACGCCGTCGACCGACGAGAGATGGTCGACCGCAGCGCGCACGTCGTCGAGCCATCCTCCCAACGAGAACTGGCCCTCCGATTCGCCGGAGCCGCGGAAGTTGAACGTGAGCACCGTCCAACCGGCCTCGCGCGCCAGGTGGTCGGCGAACTCGGGATAGCTCTCGCCCGCGGTCTCGGCGCCCTGGGGCCCGGCGGGGAACCCGTGGCACAGCACGAGCCCGCGTCGGGGCTCGGCGCCGGCGCCGTCGGCTGGACGGGCGAGGTGCGCGCTCAGCCGCACCTCGCCCGATCGGATGACCTCGTGCACGGACCCCCTCCTACCCAGCGTCGAGGCCGAGCAGACGACTGGCGTTCCCGCGCAGGATCTGATCCTCGACCGCAGCATCGGGCCCGTGCGACCGGAAGGCGTCGAGCCACTTGGCAAAGGTGATGAACGGGTAGTCGCTGCCGTAAAGGGCGCGGTCGCGCAACGGGCCGAGCACCGCCTTCACGAGCTCGGGCGACCACCGGCGCGGCGACCAGCCCGACAGGTCGAGCCACACGTTGGCCTTGTGCTGGGCCACGGCGAGCATCTCGTCCTGCCACGGCCACGACGGATGGGCGCCGATGATCGTCAGCTCGGGGAAGTCGGCGGCCACGTCGTCGAGGAGAATCGGTCGCGAGAGGCCGAGCTTGATGCCGCCACCGCCCCGGACACCCGCGCCGAGGCCGGTAGTGCCCGTATGGAACAGCACCGGCACGTCGAGCTCGACCGCCGTCGCGTACAGGTCGTAGAAGCGCCGGTCGTTGGGGGCGAAGCCCTGGCAGCTCGGGTGCAGCTTGAGGCCGCGCAGGCCGAGCTCGGTGACGGCCCGGCGCAGCTCGGCGACCGCCGCCCGTCCCTTCCAGGGGTCGACCGAGGCGAACCCGGTGAACACGTCGGGGTAGCGCTCGACGCACGAGGCGACGAAGTCGTTGGTCAGCGGCGGCAGGCCCATCGCCGTCTCCGCGTCCCACGCGAGCAGGACGGCGAGCACGTCGTCGGCGCGGAACTCGTCGGCCATCTCGTCGACGGTGCGCAGCGGCACCTCGGTGCGGAAGTGGCGCTCGGTCGCCTCGCGGAGTGGCCCGAGCGACGCCACCATCCACTCCGGCGTCGACAGGTGGACGTGGAGATCGATGGCGCGCACGGCGATTGCCGCTCAGCCCGCGTCGGGCGCGACGCAGTGCGGGCAGGGCCGGTAGCCGCGGTTGCGGGCCTCGGCAAGTGTGTCGGGCCCGAACGACATGAACTGCTCCGACGCCAGCAGGTCGTCGAGGAGGCACGCGTCCGTGACGTTGTCGAGGTCGTGCACGCGCATGCTGCGCTTGTCGCCGAGCCAGCGGTGCTCCTCGAACCGGGTCGGGCGGGCCACGGCGTGCGACGTTAGGCCGGACGTGATGAAGGGGGCGCGTGGAGCGCCCCCTTCATCGAAGAATCGCTGGATGCATCCCGTCGGGCGCTCGACTGCGCCAGGGGGGACCAGCACCTGGTCTCGGCCCGGCGGGGGTGCCTGGCAGGAATTCGCCGGATGGTCCAGCGGCCGCCTAGCGGCCAGTCACCTCCGAGGTCCCAGATCGACAATCGCTCAGCTGGACCACCTCCTTTCCTCGGTACGCACATGAAAGCACACGCGCGCCCCTCCGCCGACGACTTTTGGCCACCACGGTCACACCCCCGGTGCACCAAGGCGAAAAAGTCGCTGGGGGGTCAGTCGCCGGTGCCGTCAACGGGGCCGACTGCGCCGGTCGTCTCGAGGTAGGCCATCTGCGCCTCGAGCACGGCATGCACCTGGGACGGCGTGTACCCGGAGCCCTCCGACTCGGAGCGCATGAGCACGTACTCGGCCGTCTCGGCCCCGCCCACCACGACCTGGCCGCCGTCGTTGGGGCCGTGGCCGTTGGACGACATGCTGCGCGAGCGCAGGAACTCGAGGTGCCAGTCGAGGATCCGGCGCACGTCGTCGTAGCTGAGGACGGCGCTGACCTCGAAGGGCAGGTGCTGGGCCACCCACTGCACCGCGGCGTCGAGGTCGACGACCCCCTCCGACGGCCGGGCGTCGAGCCGGCGGGCCTCCCTGCCGATGACCGCGGCCGCGACCGCGAAGATCAGCACCGCCGCGACGAGGACGAAGACACCGATCACGGTCGCCCGAAGGGCTGAGCCCTAGATCCCGATCCGCTGGGCCAGCAGCTCGCGGTGGTACGTGGGGTCGCCCAGCAGGAGCTCCGACGACTTGGCCCGCTTGAAGTAGAGGTGGGCGTCGTGCTCCCACGTGAAGCCGATGCCCCCGTGGATCTGGATGTTCTCGGCGGCGGCGTGGAAGTAGGCGTCGGAGCAGTAGGCCTTGGCCAGGCTGGCCACCACGGGAAGCTCGTCGTTGAGCTCGGCCGCTGCCCAGCCCGCGTAGTAGGCCGCGGACTTGGCCGACTCGACCTCGAGGAGCATGTCGGCACACTTGTGCTTGATGGCCTGGAACGAGCCGATCGGCCGGCCGAACTGGACGCGGACCTTGGCGTAGTCGACGGCCATGTCGAGGCACTTCTGGGCCCCGCCCACCTGCTCGGCGGCCAACGCGACCGCGGCGAGGTCGAGGACACGGCCGAGCGTGTCCCAGCCCTTCCCCTCGGCGCCGATCAGCTTCGCCGGCACGCCGCTGAACTCGAGCCGGGCCTGCTTGCGGGTCTGGTCCATGGTCTGCAGCGCGGTACGGCCGAGTCCTGACGCGTCGCCTGCCACCTGGAACAGCGAGATGCCGTCGCCCGTGCGCGCGGCGACCACGATCACGCCGGCGGTGTGCCCGTCGAGCACGAACATCTTGTGGCCGTCGAGCGTGTACGCGCCGCCACTCTTGGTGGCGGTCATGGTGATGCCCTCGGCGTCCCAACGGCCGTTGTCCTCGGTGAATGCAAGCGTCGCGATCGTCTCGCCACTCGCGATGCCGGGGAGCAGCTCCTTGCGGGCGGCGTCGTCGCCCGAGTGGAGGATCGTGTTGGCCGCCAACGCGATCGTCGAGAAGTACGGCGCGCACAAGAGGGCGCGGCCCATCTCCTCGAGGACGACGACGAGCTCGACGTAGGTGAAGCCCGAACCGCCGTACTCCTCGGGGATGGCGAGGCCCTGAAGCCCGAGCTGCTCGGCCATCTGGCGCCACACGGCCGGGTCGAAGCCCTCCTCGGTCTCCATCAGCCGGCGGACCTCCGCCGACGGCGACTTGTCCTCGAGGAAGCTGCGGACGGTACGCCGGAGCTCCTCCTGCTCTTCGCTGAAGGCGAAGTTCACCTTGGTGTCCCTTCTGTCGGCCGGGGCTCGCGAGGAAGCCCCAGCACCTGTTCGCCGATGATGTTGCGCTGGATCTCGGACGAGCCGGTGTAGATCGTCTCGGCCCGGCTGGCGAGAAACGTGGTCTGGAAGTCGTCGGGCTCGTAGGGCGCGCCGGCGAGCACCTCCGACCACGGGCCCATGAGCTCCATCTCGAGCTCGCCGAGGCGCTGGTGCCACGCCGACCAGTAGAGCTTGCTCGTCGACGCCTCCGGCCCCGGGCTCCCGGTGGCCAGCAGCTTGGTGAGCGTCCGCAGGCCGTTGTACTTCATGATCTGCACGCCGATCCACGCGTCGGCCAGCTTCTGGCGCACGAGCGGGTCGCGCGCGAGGTCGTGTTTCTGCGCGTAGTCGATGACCGATTGGCACTCGTTGTCGAACCGGAGCTGCATCGAGAGAAACGCCGTGCCGCGCTCGAAGCCGAGCGTGCCCATGGCGACCTTCCAACCGTTGTTCACGCCGCCGACGACGAGATCTGCGCTCGTGCGGGCCTCGTCGAAGAAGACCTCGTTGAACTCGGCCGAGCCCGTGAGCTGCTTCAGCGGCTTGACCTCGATGCCCGGCTGCTTCATCGGCAACAGCAGGAACGACAGGCCTTTGTGCTTGGGAGCGTCCGGGTCGGTGCGGCAGACGGCGAAGATCCAGTGGGCGTGGTGGGCGAGGGTGGTCCAGACCTTCTGGCCCGTGACGACCCACTCGTCGCCGTCGAGGGTGGCGCGCGTCTTGACGTTGGCCAGGTCGGAGCCGGCGTCGGGCTCGCTGAAGCCCTGGCACCACAGCTCCTCGGCCCGCAGGATCCCCGGCAGGAAGCGCTGCTTCTGCTCCTCGGACCCGAAGGCGATGAGCGTGGGGCCCAGCAGCCCTTCGCCGAAGAAGCTGGTGCGGGCGGGCGCGTTGGCCCGGGCGTACTCCTCGTTGAAGATCCCCTGCTCGACGATGCTGGCGCCCCGGCCCCCGTACTCCTTCGGCCAGCCGAGACCGATCCAGCCGGCCTGCCCGAGCTCCTTCTCCCAGGCGAGGCGGACGTCCCAGCCCCGCTCGTCGGCGGGTCCTCCGCCGCCGCCGAGGGCGGCGTACTCGCCCCGGAGGTGCTCGCCGAGCCAGGTACGGACCTCCTCGCGAAAGCCTTCCTCGCCCTGGTTGAACCGGAAGTCCACGGAGTCACGTTGTACTAGACCGGTTGACACCATGCGAAAGCCGCACTACGAGGACTCCCAGGTAGAGATCACAAAGCTGGTCGTCGGGCCCGTCGACAACAACGTGTTCGTGGTGCGCTGCCGGCGTACCGGGGACGCCGTCATGCTCGACGCCGCCAACGAGCACGAGAAGCTGCTCGAGCTGTGCCGGCGCCTGAACGTGCGCACGGTCCTGGAGACCCACGGCCACTGGGACCACATCCAGGCCGTCCCCGCCGTGCGCGACGCCGGCTACGAGGTGGGGGTCACGGCCGAGGACGCCGGGATGCTCGCCGAGGCGGGCTACGACTTCCTGCTCGAGGACGACTCGGTCGTCGGGGTCGGCGACCTGCGACTGCACACGATCCACACGCCCGGCCACACGCCCGGCTCGATGTGCTTCCTCATCGAGGGTTCGCCCGTGCTGCTGTCGGGCGACACCCTCTTCCCCGGCGGCCCCGGCGCCACCCGCTTCCCCGGGGGCGACTTCCCCACCATCATCCGGTCGGTCGACGACCGGCTGTTCTCGAAGCTGGCGCCGGAGACGATCGTGATGCCCGGCCACGGCGACGACACGACCATCGCCGACGAGCGCCCGCACCTGCAGGAGTGGATCGACCGGGGCTGGTGATCAGGCCGCGGTGGACGGGTCGCGGGGGTGGGCGACGAGCTCGAGCTGTGCCGGCAGGCCCTCGATCTTCACCGAACCGTCGACGACCTCGATGGTGACGCGGCTGCCCGCAAGGGGCACGCGATCGACTCGGAGCTCGCCGATCTCGGGGGGCAGTACCGGGTCGAGCCAGAGCCTCCCGTACGGCACCCACGGGTCGAAGCGCAGCAGCGTGCGGAGGAAGAGCAGCGGCGACGCCGAGGCCCACGCCTGCGGCGAGCACGAGGTGGGGTAGCTCACCGGCACCGGCAGCTCGCCGCGCGCCAGCCTGGAGAACAGCTCCGGAAGGCGGAACCCCAGCAGGCCGGCGGCGTCGATCATCGCCATGATCACCCGCTGCGCCTCCTCGACGAACCCGTAGCGCATGAGGCCGGCCACGACGATGGCGTTGTCGTGGGGCCAGACCGAGCCGTTGTGGTAGCTGATCGGGTTGAACGCCGCCATCGACTCCGCCAGCGTGCGGATCCCCCAGCCGCTGTACAAGTCGGGTGACATGAGCCGCCCCGCCACC
>VAXF01000113.1:0-1488 GCA_005888395.1 Actinomycetota bacterium
TCGGGGTTCCCGCCGCATTGCGCGGGCTGGCGGGCACGGTCGTCCTCGACGCGCTCGGCGGCTGGGTGGCCGCGACCATCGGCGCGGTCGACGTCGACGGGCTCTGCGACGCGCTCTCGGCGCGTGCCGGCGACACTGTCGTGGTCTCGGAGGAGGTCGGCATGGGTGTGCATCCCTCCACCGAGGTCGGACGTCGCTTCCGCGACGTGCTCGGCGAGCTCAATCAACGGGTCGCCGCCCTCGCCGACCAGGCGATCCTCGTCGTCGCGGGCCGGGTCCTGCCGCTCGAGGCGTGCTGACGGTGCGACGCGCCCTCGCGTTCCTCACGCCGTTCGTGCGGGGCGGTCCGCCCGACGCCGCGACCTTCGACTGGTTCCCGGTTGCCGGCGCGGCAATCGGCCTGGCCCTCGGCGCGGTGTGGTGGCTGGCCGACCGCGCCTGGTACCCGGCGGTCGCGGCGGCCGTCGTCGTCGCCGCCGACCTCGCTCTCACCGGGATGCTCCATCTCGACGGGCTCGTCGATAGTGCCGACGGCCTGTTGCCGCACCTTCCGAGGGCGCGCCGCCTCGAGGTGATGGCCGACCCGGGCGCCGGCGCCTTCGGCGTGGGGACGGCTGCCGTCGTCCTGCTGCTGCGGTGGTCGTCGATCGCGGCGATGCGCCCGCGCCCGCTGCTGCTGGCCGGCCTGTGGTGCGCGTCGCGGACGGCGATGGTGGTGATCGCCCGAGGCCTGCCCTACGCGCGCGACGACGGGCTCGCGTCGGCGTTCCTTGGCAGCCGGCCGGTCGGCTGGGGCGTGGCGGGCGGGGTGGTTGCGTGTGCGCTCGCCATCGCCGGCCGCGGCGCGGTGGGCGCGGTGGCCGTGGCGGCGGCGTTCGTCGCCGCGGGCGGCGTGGCCGAGCTGGCCCACCGGCGCATCGGTGGCTTCACCGGCGATGTGCTCGGCGCGTCGGGGATGACGGCCGAGACGGTCGGTCTCCTCGTCGCCGCCGCCAGGTGGTAGGAGTACGCATGAGCGCGTTCGAAGACGCAGTAGGAGCGGTCGGCGACCTCGACGACCACGCGGGGCGCGCCGCCGCCGAGCTCCACCAGCGGCTGACCAAGCCGGCCGGCGCGCTGGGCGTCCTCGAGATCACGGGCGCGCGTCTGGCCGCGATTGCCGGTGAAGCGCCGCCGCCCGTCCCGACCCCGGCAGTTGTCGCGGTCTTTGCGGGCGACCACGGCGTGGTCGCCGAGGGCGTGACGCCATGGCCCCAGGAGGTCACGGCCCAGATGGTGGCCAACTTCGTCGCCGGCGGTGCCGCGATCAACGTGCTGGCCCGCCAGACCGGCGCGCGCGTGATGGTGATCGACGTCGGCGTTGCCGCCGAGCTCGCGTCCCAGCCGGGGCTCCTCGGGCGAAAGGTCCGCGCCGGCACCGGGAACATCGCCGTCGAGCCGGCGATGACGCGCGCCGAGGCGCGCCGCGCGCTCGACGTCGGGGCGGAG
>VAXF01000113.1:1588-15662 GCA_005888395.1 Actinomycetota bacterium
CCGGCGCGCGGCCGAGGTGACGGGCCGGGGGACGGGCGTCGACGATGCCATGCTCGAGCACAAGATCGAGGTCGTGGCGTGCGCCCTTCGCCGCGCGGCACCGGCCGTCGACAGCGGCGACGCCATCGCGGTCCTGACCGAGCTCGGTGGACTCGAGATCGCGGCGTTGACCGGGTTCGTGATCGCCGGCGCCGCGGCCCGCGTACCCGTCGTCGTCGACGGCGTCATCGCCCTCGCGGCGACGTGCGTCGCGGCGCGTGTCGTGCCCCGTGCGATCGACTTCTGCTTCGCCGGCCACCGCTCCACGGAGCCTGCCGCCAACATCGCGCTCGACCATCTCGGGCTCCAGCCGCTCCTCGACCTCGGGATGCGCCTGGGTGAGGGAACGGGCGCGTGCCTGGCACTACCGCTGCTCGAGGCCTCCGCCCGGATCCTGCGCGAGATGGCCACCTTCGACTCCGCGGGGGTCACGGAGAAGACGTGACTCAGCGCGGGCGACGACGTACAGCCAGCCCCACCCCAGCGCGAGGCCGCCGATCACGTCGGTGAGCCAGTGCACGCCGAGGTAGACACGCGAAAACGCGACGGCGAGGGCGATCGTCACCGCGACCGTCCAGCCGGCACGGCGCGTCGGCGGCGCCCGGCCGGCGAGGACCACCACGGCAACGGCGCCGAACGCGGCCGCCGCGCCCGTGGCGTGGCCCGACGGGAAGGACGCGCCGTGGGCCACGACGCCCGACGGTGGCGGGCGGTGACGGCCGATCGCGAGCTTCAGCAGATGTGCGAGTGCGGCCGCGCCGCCGAACGTGATGGCGAGGAACAGCAGCGGCCGGACGGTCCGGCGCACCATCACGTACGCGAGCCCCACGCCGGCGACCAGCCACACGAGCCAGGCCGCGCTCCCGAGATGGGTGACGGCACGCATCACGCTGGTGAGCCAGGCGACGCGGTGGTCGACCATGAACCGCTCGACCGAGGCGTCGAGCCCCGCGAGCGTCACCGATAGACGCCGGTGTGACCGAGGCTGTAGCGGCCCGGCTGTGGGAACAGGCAGAGCCCGTGGGGTCCCTTTCCGACCGGGATGGTGTGGAGAAGGCCGCCGGTGCGCGTGTCCACGACGTACACGACACCGTCATAGCGCCCGGAGAGCCAGAGCTGGGTGCCGTCGGCCGACACACCGCCCATGTCGGGGCTGCCGCCGATGGTCCAGGTCGCCTTCACCCTGTTGGTGGCGAAGTCGATGACGGAGACGCTGCCGCCCGTGCGGTTGGTGACGTACAGCGAGCGGCCGTCGCGGCTCGGGTACAGCCCGTGCGCGCCCTTGCCCGTCGCGATGAATGCCCGTTCCTGCATCCCGACCGGGTCGACGATCGAGACGCCATCGCGCGCCTGGTTGGCCACGTAGAACACGCTTCCGTCGGGCGACAGCTTGACGTCGATCGGCTGACCTCCGACGTGCAACTGGTCGACTACGCGCATCGATGCCAGGTCGACCTTCACCACCCAGCCCGAGAACTCTGCGCTGGCGAGCAGCGTGCGGCCGTCGGCGCTGAAGTCGAGGTGGTCGACGCCCGCGTACGGCACCGGGATGCTGCCGATGAGATGCCAGTCGTGCGGGTCGCGGACGTCGAGGCGTTGCAGCCGCTCCGCAACCACGATCGCCTTGGTTCCGTCCGGTGTGAAGTAGAGGTTGTACGGGTCGAGGACACGTATCGGCTGGCCCGGTGCACCGGTCATCGGGTTGATCGGGGTCAGCGAGTTTCCCCTGTCGTTGTCGACGTAGAGCGTGCGCAGGTCCCAGGCCGGCGCCACGTGCTGGGGCACCCGGCCGACGGCGAAGTGCCCGACCACCTGGAACGTCGTGGGATCGATGACGTCGACCGTGTTCGACTCGCTGTTGGGCACGTACACCCGGGACGGAACCCCGTTCACCGCCGGGCTCAGGTCGCCCGCGCCCGTGTGCGCATAGATGCTGCCGCCCTCGATCGGCGTCGTGCTGGTCGTGGTGGTGTTGCCGGCCGGACGTTGCCGTGCCCGGCTCCGACGGCTCGTCGTCGCCGTGTGATGGGACGCGCCGCCGCAACCGGTGAGGGCGACGGCCGCGGCCACGGTGGCGGTGAGGAGGGCCCCGCGGCCCACACGCCGTTCGACAGTTTGGGGTGCCATTTCGAACTCGTCTAGTGCATCTAGCGTGCGAAAGGTGCGCGGCTCGGGTCCCTAGTCCCCGTCGTCGCCCGCGGTGGGGCGTTCGTCCTCGCCGACGGTCGGGACGGGCTTCGGCCGCCCTCGACGCTCGTCCCACAGGTCCCGCGCCACCACCTGGATGGCGCCGGCGAACGGGATGGCGAGGAGCGCTCCGACGAAGCCGGCGAGCTCTACCCCGACCAGCACCGAGAGGAACACCCACAATGGGTTCAGCCGCACCGTCTTGCTCATGATCGCCGGGTTGAGTACGTGGTTCTCGACCTGCTGGTAGACGAGGAAGACGATCGCGGTGACGATGCCCGCGGTCGTCGAGTGGACGAACGCCACGATCACAGTCGGGACGCCGGCGAGGAGACCCCCGACAAGCGGCAGCAGGTCGACGAGTGCAACCCACACTCCGAACAGCGACGCGAACGGGACCCCGAGGATCGTCAGCGTCACGAAGACGATGATCCCGGCGATGATCGACGTGGCCATGTTGCCGGCGACGTAGCCGGTGACCGAGCGGCCCACGTCCGCGCCGATGCGGCGGAGGCGCTCGGCGCGCCGGGGCGGTACGACGGCGAGCACCGACTTGGTCATGCCCGGCGCTTCGAGCAACAGCATGAACGTGAGCACCATCACCGTCACGAGGCTGATGACGCCGTTGAGCAGACGTTTGGCGATGTCGGCGGCGGGTCGCGCCGCGTGGGCGAACGCATCGCGGATCTTCGGCGTGTTCTGCGAGACCCAGCGGTCGATGTGGTACTGCTTCACGAGGTGACCGAGGCGGCCGTGGCCGTTCTTCAGGTCGCGCACGGTGCTGGGGAAGTCGTCGGCGAACCTTCGGGCGGCGGTGTAGATCGGGCGGGCGAAGAGATAGCCGAGCCCGGCCACGATGGCCACGCCGACCAGGAACACGATCGTCGTCGCCAGCCCTCGTCGCAGCCCGAGCCGCTGCACCCGGTCGACGGCGGGGTTGAGCATGATGGCGAACAGCCCGGAGATCACGAGCAGCTCGAGGATCCGCCGCAGCTCCCACACGAGCAGCAGCGTGAGCAGCGTGGCCAGCACGAGGCCGATGGTCACGACGATCGTCCGCACGGGCACGGGGGCCGACGGCCGGTCGGGATCGTCCCGCCATCCCAGCAGCGGCCGCAGGCGCTCGGGCACCTGCGAGGGGTCGGCCATGGCAAAAGCGTCGCACGCCCGCCGGTCCGTGTCCTCGACGCCCACCCGCGACAATGAGCCCATGCCTGTGCCGGCCAGAACCCGATTGGCTGCCCGCGCCGGTCTGGCGGTTGCGTATGGGTCGCGGCTCGCCGGCCACGGCGGCTCCGTCCTGGGCGGACGGGTCACGCTGGCGCTCGACGCCCGCGCACTGCCACGGCTCAGCGAGGGCCGCACCATCGCCCTCGTCTCGGGCACCAACGGCAAGACGACCACCACCGGCCTCCTCGCTGCCGCGTTGGGCACCGGGGGGTCGGTCGTCACGAACGACTCCGGCGCCAACCTTCCCTACGGGCTGGTGGCCGCCCTCACCGCCGACCTCGCCGCCGGCACCGCCGTGCTCGAGGTCGACGAGGGCGCCCTGCCCCCGGTCGTCGCGGCCACGCGGCCGGCCGTGGTCGTGCTGCTCAACCTCAGCCGCGACCAGCTCGACCGTTACGGCGAGGTGCGAATGATCGCGGCCCGCTGGCGGGGCGCGCTGGCCGACGCGCCGGGCGCTCACGTCGTCGCCAACGCCGACGATCCGATCGTGGTGTGGGCCGCGCGCGCCGCCGCTTCGGTCACCTGGGTCGGCGCGGGACAGAGTTGGCGCGAGGACGCCGCCACGTGCCCGGCGTGCGGCCACCAGCTGCGATGGGACGGTGCGGCCTGGGCATGCGGCAGCTGTGACCTGGCCCGGCCGGAGCCGGCGCTGTCGGTCGACGGCGACACGCTCGTGTCGCGCCGTGGCGAGCGGATCGCCGTCGAGCTGCGCCTTCCGGGGCGCTGCAACGTGGCCAACGCGGCGATGGCTGCCGCGGCCGCCCAACACCTGGGGGTCCCGACGGCTCGAGCAGTGGCCGCGATGTCGGAGACGACGGAGGTCGCGGGCCGCTACCGCGTGGTGCGTGTCGGCTCGTCGCTCGCCCGTCTCCTCCTTGCCAAGAACCCCGCCGGCTGGGTCGAGGCCCTCGACCTCCTGCGGCCGCCCCCGCTGCCTGTCGTGGTCGCCATCAATGCGCGCGTGGCCGACGGGCGCGACCCGTCGTGGCTCTGGGACGTGCCGTTCGAACGGCTTCGAGGGCGCAGCGTCGTCGCCTCCGGGGAGCGGGCGGCCGACCTCGCGGTGCGCCTGCGCTATGCCGACGTCGAGCACGAGACATGCAGCGACCCACTCGACGCGGTACGGGGCCTCGGCGCGCCGGCCGTCGACCTCGCCGCCAACTACACCGCCTTCCAAGGCGTCGTCGGCGCCACCGCCCGTGCCGGCTGACTCCGTCGTCGGCATCGCCCTGCTGCACCCCGAGCTGCTCGGCACCTACGGCGACGGCGGCAACGCCCTGGTGCTGGCCCAGCGCCTGCGATGGCGCGGCGTCGAGGCCGAGGTGCTCCCCGTGCACGCCGGCGAGCCGGTGCCGTCGTCGTGCGAGCTCTACGTGCTCGGCGGGGGGGAGGACGCACCGCAGGCCCTCGCCGCGGCGGAGCTCGGCGACGGCGCGCTGGCCCGAGCCGTCGACCGCGGCGCGGTGGTGTTCGCCGTCTGCGCCGGCTTTCAGATCCTCGGTCACGAGTTCCTCATCGCCGAGGGCCCTCGGCCGGGCCTCGGCCTGCTCGACTGCACCACGGTGCGCCGCGCGCCGCGCCGCGCCGTCGGGGAGCTCGTGGTGGAGCCTGACGCGCGGCTCGGGCTCACCACCCTCACGGGGTACGAGAACCATGCCGGCCTCACCGAGCTCGGACCCGACGTCCGCCCTCTCGGCCGCGTGATGGCGGGTGCCGGCAACGCGGGCGACGGGCGGGAGGGCGCCGTGGTGGGTCGGGTGGTCGGCACCTACCTGCACGGGCCGGCGCTGGCCCGCAATCCGGCGCTCGCCGACCTCTTGTTGTCGTGGGTGATGGGCCGCGAGCTCGCGCCGGTCGACGACGGCGATGTCGAGCGGCTGCGACATGAGCGGCTCGCGGCCGCTCTCGGACGACGTGCCCGCCTGCGAGGATGGCGCAGGCGCGTCGCCATCCCTGTGACGCGCTAGGCGCATCCGTACCCTCGAACGATGCGACGCCTCGGTGCCATCGCGGTGGTGCTGCCGGTGCTGTTCTTCGCGTCCTTTGCCGTCTCGACCGAGGTTGGTGGCCAGGCGCACGCTGTCGGTGGCCGCCGGCTGGCGCGCGTCGCCGGTGTCGCCGCGCCGCTGCGCGCCTCGGGATGGGTGGCCGAGGAGAACCGCCGGCCCGGCACTGCGGCATGGCGCATCCCCGACCTGAAGACGACGGTGGGCATCGACGGGTACGCGGACCACGCGAGCGTCGCCGTCGGCGAGTCGGTCGGCCTCTACGTGTCCTCGCGCGCGACCACGTTCCACGTCGAGGCGTACCGGATGGGCTTCTACGGCGGCGCCGGCGCCCGCCTGGTGTGGCGATCGGGCGCCCTCGTCGGCGTGCGCCAGCCCGACCCGGTGCGCGACACATGGACGCACATGGTCGAGGCTCGCTGGCGCCGGTCCCTCGTCGTCGCGGTCGGTCACGACTGGCCGCCGGGCGACTATCTCTTGAAGTTGGTCGGCAGCGACGGCGCCGCCCGCTACGTCCCGCTCACGGTGCGCGACGACGACGCGCGAGGGGCGCTCGTGCTGCTCAACGCGGTCACCACCTGGCAGGCCTACAACCTGTGGGGAGGTGCCGATCTCTACGAGGGCCCGTCCGGCCGCGGCAAGCTCACCGACTTCGGCCACCGCTCCCGCGTCGTGTCGTTCGACCGTCCATACGCGGGCGACGGGTCGGGCAGCTTCCTCGGCACCGAGTACCCACTCGTTGCCTTCGCCGAGTCACTCGGGCTCGACCTCGCCTACTGGACGGATGTCGACCTCCACGAGCGGCCCGCATGGCTGCTCGGGCAGCGCGCGCTCCTATCGCTCGGCCACGACGAGTACTGGTCGACGTCGATGCGGTTAGGCGCGGCCGACGCGCGCGACGGTGGCGTCAACTTGGCCTTCTTCGGCGCCAACGCCGTCTTCCGGCACATCCGCTTCGAAACGTCGTTGCTTGGCGCCGACCGTCACGAGATCAACTACAAGCGAGCAGCCGAAGACCCGCTCCTGCGCACCGACCGTTCCGAGGTCACCGCCGACTGGCGGCAGGCGCCGCTGAGCCGTCCCGAGAGCGACCTCGTAGGCGACCTCTACGAGTGCAACCCGGTGAAGGCCGACATGGTGGTCACGGAGGGCTCGGCCTGGGTGTTCGCTGGCACCGGACTGGCCGACGGCGACCACATCCCGAACCTGGTCGGCCCCGAGTACGACCGCGTGCAGTCCTCAGTCGTCACGCCGCATTCGATCGAGGTGCTCGCGCACTCGCCGGTGCGCTGCCACGGCAAGCCGAGCTACTCGGACATGAGCTACTACGTCGCGCCGAGCGGCGCCGGCGTGTTCGCGACCGGCACCAACTGGTGGATCTGCGCGCTGGTCGGCAGCTGCCCCGTCAACGCCGGCGGGCACTACCCCGAGACCCTCCAGCGGATGACCGAGAACGTGCTGCGGGCGTTCGCGGCCGGTCCCGCGGGGCTCGTCAACCCGTCGATCCCGAACCTGCGCAGGCTGCCGACCAGCCCGCCCATCTCGGTGTCGGGCGAGCAGCAGCGCACGTCGGGAGCCCGGGTCGCCCACGGTTCGTCGTCGAGCTACCGGGGCACGACCTCGACGACGCGCTGATCCTCCCAACGGCGAGCCCACGCGAACAGCTCGGCGGGCGGGATCGGCCGCGAGTAGTAGTAGCCCTGGGCGACGTCGCAGCCGAGGCCCGTCAGCACCCGCGCCGTCTCTTCTCGCTCCACGCCCTCGGCGACCACGACCTTGCCGAGACCGTGGGCCAGGCCGATCGTCGAACGAACGATGACGAAGTCGTTGTCGTCGGCGGTGAGCTCGCTGACGAACGACTTGTCGATCTTGATCTCGGAGACCGGGAGGCGCTTGAGGTAGCCGAGCGAGGAGTACCCGGTGCCGTAGTCGTCGACCGCGAGGCGCACGCCCATCGCCGCCAGTCCGTCGAGAACGGCGAGCGAGCGGTCGACGTCGGCGACCACCGCGGTCTCGGTGAGCTCGAGCTCGAGCACCGCCGGCTCGAGGCCCAGCGCGTCGAGCTCCTCGCGGACCATCCCGACCACTGCGTCGTCGTCGAGCAACCGGGCCGACAGGTTCACGGCCACTGAGAGGTCGAGGCCCTCGTCGCGCCAACTCAGGTGCTGACGAAGGGCCTCTTGGATCGACCATCGTGTGAACGGCCGGATCATGCCGGTGGACTCGACGGCGGGCATGAACAGTGCAGGGGCCATCAGCCCGCGCTCGGGATGTTGCCAGCGCACGAGCGCCTCCACGCCGATGAGCCGCCCCGTGCCGAGCTCGATCTTCGGCTGGTAGTAGAGCGTGAGCTCGTCGCGGTCGATGGCGTGCACCAGACGGTTCGACGAGCCGAGCAGCAGGATCGCCGCCGCCTCCAGCAGCCCGAGGTGCCCGAGCCACCACCGGCCCTGCCACCCGTCGGACGCGACCATGAGGAAGTCGCCGATCCACATGGCGACCGACGCGGCCACGAGCGTGGCGAGGAATGGCCGGCGCGTTCGCAGCCACTTGAGGCCCACGAGCACGAAGGCGGCCGTCTGCGCCGCCAGAGCCAGCTTCTCGAACAGCTCGTTGCGCTCGTACGGCTCGGGGCCGAGGAAATGACGCACCCATTCGCTGTGCGCGGTGACGTCGATGATGCCTGCGAGCGCAACGGCGAGGACGGCGAGGACGAGTCCCGGTCGCTCGAGCATGCGCGGGATCGGCAGCTCGACCATCGCGGCGATGAGGAACAGCCCGAAGGCGAGCCGCGATGCCGGACCGAAGAAGAAATGGACGGGGTCGTTGACCACGCGCGGGTCGTAGAACGCGTGCGGAAGATAGAGGAGCCCGAGCCCGGCGAAGGCCGCCGCGAGCAGGAAGCTCTGGCTGCTCTGGTCGAGCTGGAAACGCCGCCACGCGCCCCAGGCGGCCACGGCGGACGCGATGCCCAGGACCGCGATGTAGGGAACGTGCAGCGGCTGCGACCGGTACGAGTGGCGGGCCGCGGGAACGAACGCCGAGGCGACGGCGAGCGCCGCGAAGACGGCGACCATGGCCCACTGCGCGGCAGGACGCCGCGTGAAGCTGTCGCTCACCGACGGAAGTATCGGCCGCTGCGCCGGGCGCCTGTAAGGCGCCGACGGACTAGTCCGCGGCCCGGATCAGGCGACGGAGCCCGGCCGCGAGGACGAGCGCCGCGATCCCGGGGACGAGGAACGGCAGTCCGCCCGTGCGGGCCGTGGTACCGGCGGTCTCGACCTGGCCGCTCCCCTGCGACCCGAGCCCGGTGGCGGCCGCGGTGGTGGGCGGCGAGCTCGCCGGCGGCGCGGTGGTCGGGGCCGCGGCGGTGGTCTCCGTGGGCGCCGTCGTGGGCGCGCCGGCGGCGGTCGTCTCGGTCGGACCGGTCGTGCCGGCGCTGCTCAACCCGCTCGAGGTCGAGGTCGTCGACGTTTCGCCTCCCGCGAGGGTGGCGCGGTGGTGCTTGTGCGTGCCGCGCACGACGGCCGACGCGACGGCCGCGACCAACAGAGCCAGGATCGCAGCTCCCAGCGCGTTGCGGACCGACTGTGTCAGCACTCACCTCGTCGTCTGTGGGGTGGAGCGGGTGACGGGTGTCGAACCCGCGTCACCAGCTTGGAAGGCTGGAGCTCTACCGTTGAGCTACACCCGCGGATCTTGGCACGGTAGTCGCCCCTGGGGGCGGACTTGTCGGGGAGGGGAGATTCGAACTCCCGACCGCCTGCCCCCAAAGCAGGTGCGCTACCACTGCGCCACTCCCCGTCTGAACTGGGGCTCGTCTGTTCAAACCCCGGCCTACCTGGTCCTGCGCCTCGGCAGCTCCCTCCTTTCGATGTGTCGGGTTGTGTCCATGTGTGTCCACGGCGGAGGGGGAAACGGCCTCCGTTGGTCGCCCCGTGGGGGAAATTTGGGGGAAACGCAAGCCTCCGCGAGACCCGCATGATGGTACTCGCAGCGTCGGTTGCGCCGATGGCGTCTTGGTGGACGCGACGGCGTTGCGCGGTAGTCGTTGATCGCCCTTACATTGACGTTGGCGTAGGAGGGGGTTTTCCGGTGAGAACCGTTGTCGTCGGTGCGTCGAGCGGCCTCGGCCGGAGCCTCGGCATCGGTCTCGCTCACCGCGGCGGCAAGCTCGCCCTGCTCGCACGTCGATACGACCGGCTCGTCGACGCGGCGAAGGAGGCCGGCCCCGGCACACTCGCCATCAGGTGTGACGTCACCGACCCGTCGTCGTGCGGTGAGGCGATCGAGGAGGCCGCGAGCGGGCTGGGCGGCATCGATGCGCTGGTCTACGCGCCCGCCATTGGCCCCCTCGCACGCCTCGTCGACCTTGACGCCGACACCTGGCGCCGGACCTTCGACACGAACGTGATCGGCGCGGCACTCGTCACCGCGGCTGCGATCCCGCACCTCACCGCGTCGGGCGGCGTAGCCGCGTACCTGTCCTCGGTCAGCGCGTCGCTCACGCCCCCGTGGCCCGGACTCGGGGCGTACATCGTGAGCAAGGCGGCGCTGGACAAGCTGGTGGACGCATGGCGTGCGGAGCACCCGAGGATCGGGTTCACGCGAGTCGTGGTCGGCGACTGCGCTGGTGGAGAGGGACCGTCCCGAACCGAGTTCGCTTCAGAGTGGGACGCCACGCTTGCCGGGGAGCTGGGTCCCGTCTGGCTCTCGCGCAATTACGTCAGCGGGTCGCTGCTCCCGGTCGACGAGCTCGTGCGCGTCGTCGACAGCGTGCTGCGATGCGACGCCGCTGCCTGCGTCCCTTCGGTCATCGTGACGCCCCGCCCTCCGACGTAAAGGAGCGGGAAGCGCTTTGTCGCATTCGTGAAGGATCTGGGCGATTTGTGGCGAAGCGCTCAGGCCATGGTCGCCTGTGCCATGCCCTGGATCATGCCGCCGTCGACGAGCAGGTCGATGCCCGAGACGAACGAGGCTTCGTCGGACAGCAGGTAGACGACCGCGTCGGCGACCTCGCTCGGCTGGCCGAGCCGGCCGAGGGGCGTCCGCTCCAACATCTCGCGCATCATCGGTTGCTGGTCGAACTCTTGCCGTCCCATGGGTGTGTCGATCAAGCCGGGAGCGACGGAGTTGACGCGGCCGCCGAGACGACCCCAACGCAACGCGGCCCGCCCGACGGCACGGATCACGCCGCGTTTCGCCAACGCGTAGGCCAGCCCGCTGTCGGTGACAACCGTCGTGATCCGGTCGAGGAAGTCGGACGCTTCGGGCGCGTCGATCAGGCTGTCCTGGTCTGCATCGACGAACGGCGCGACCTGATACGCCGACGACGACGAGAAGCACACGGCGGCCGATCCCGGCACCACCAGCGACTCGAACCCCTCGAGGACGTGGTGCGTGCCGACGAGGTCGACTTCGAACACGCGTCGGGCGTCGGCCATCGTCGGGGAGATACCGGCGGCGTGCACCAGCGCCCGCAGCGGGCCGACCTCCGGCACCTGTGCGACGAGTGCGGTCACCGCGTTCCGGTCGGACACGTCGCACGCCACGCCGAGCGTGCCGTCTATGGTGGGTGCCTCGAGGTCGACGGCCACGATCACATCGACGCGCGACCGCAGCCTTTCGACGCACTCGCGGCCCATACCGCTCGCCGCACCGGTGACGACCGCTGTTGTCAACTGGACCCCTCCTCGCTGACGGCGCCGGCGCGGAAGGCCATGGGCGTAGGGACGTCCGCCGAGTCACGACGACGTTCCTGCTCCGCGCCGAGGTCGCGTTCCCCCTTGTCGATCCAGCCGTCGACGAAGTCCATCGTCTCGCGGTGGCCGGTGGTCACGCCGAGAGCAGTTTCGAGCGCCATCACCTGGGTGACGCCGGTCATGGCGAGCAGGACGACGATGGGCGGGCAGATGTCTGGAGGTACGCCGAGATCCTCGAGGATGGCGGTGATGGCATCGAGCTGCATCTCCCGGAAGCGCCGGGCGTAGCGCGCGATCTCGTCCCGGATGGCCTTGCGGTGGTTCGCCAACGCAACGAGCTCGATGTTGAAGGCGGCCCAACGTAGGTCGGTTCCGAATCGCCACACCGTCCGCAGCGACCGGTGCACCTCGATGGCAGTGGCGAAGCGCTCGATGCCCTGTTCGGCGCGGCGGCGGTAGACCTCGAGGAAGAGGTCGTCCATCGTGAGGAAGTAGTAGTGGATCAGCTGCGGCTTGAGGCGCGCCTCGGCAGCAACGCGCCGGGACGTCACCGCCGCGTAGCCATATCGGAGGAGCAACCGCTCCGCCGCGTCGAGCAGCAGGACGCGGGTCTTCGATTCCGGTGCTCCAAGCCGCTTCGTCGCTGTCACGTCTCGCAGCCTGGCACCTGACGCGTCAGCGTGCTAAGCAGCCGACCAACAATGCTGAGCGCTCGCCCAGCCGATCGGAGCGAGGACGGTAGCGGTGACGACGGCCGTGAATCGAGTCGCAGTGGTGACCGGGGCGGCGTCGGGCATCGGCCTGGGTGTCGCCCGCCGGTTCGCCGCCGACGGGTATCGCGTCGCGTTGCTCGACCGCTCGGGCGAGGCGGCCGAGAGGGCCGCGGCCGAGCTGCGCGAGCAGGGTGCCACCGCGGTCGCCTGCCAGGTCGACGTCGCCGATTGGTCGGCGGTGCGCGACACGTTCGAGCGGGTCCGCACCGTGCTCGGACCGGTGGGCATCCTCGTCACGAGTGCCGGGATCGAGTCCTTCGACTCGGTGCTCGACATCACTCCGGACACCTGGAATCGGATCGTCGCCGTGAACCTCACCGGCACGTTCACCTGCATCCAGGCGGCAGTCCCGGACATGATCGACACCGGCTGGGGTCGGATCGTCACCATCTCCTCGTCGAGCGCGCAGTCCGGCGCACCGCACATGGCGCACTACGCCGCG
Source organism: Actinomycetota bacterium (assembly GCA_005888395.1). Lineage (GTDB taxonomy): Bacteria > Actinomycetota > Acidimicrobiia > Acidimicrobiales > AC-25 > AC-25. Next base: position 13,968 of record VAXF01000113.1, read on the forward strand.
TCGAAGGGCGGGGTCATCGCGCTCACGAAGGCGTTGGCGAGGGAGCTGGCCGGTGCCGGCATCACCGTGAACACGATCCCGCCCTCGCTGGTGGACACGCCGATGGCGCGAGACGCAGAGGCGAGAGGGCTGGTCAGCGTGGACAAGATGGCGGCGATGGTGCCACTGGGGCGGGCCGGAACCCCCGGTGACATCGCCGCGGCGTGCTCGTTCCTCTGCTCCGACGGGGGGAGCTACGTCACCGGCCAGGTCATCGGCGTGAATGGCGGGATGTACATCTGAGCGCGTCTCACGCGCTCCTTGGGAGGTTTCGTGACGGCTGATTTCGACCAGGTCGACTTCTTCTCCGACGAGTCCTTGAACGAGGACCCGTACCCCTACTTCGAGCACCTGCGCTCGAAGTGCTCGGTGACGCCGCTCCCGCATCACGGTGTGGTGGCGGTCTCGGGCTACGAGGAGGCGGGCGAGGTCTACCGGGATGTCGAGACGTTCTCGTCCTGCAACTCCGTGGTCGGTCCGTTCGCGATGTTCCCGGTGCCGTTGGAGGGTGACGACGTCAGCGAGATCATCGAGCGCTACCGGCATCAGCTTCCGATGAACGAGCACATGGTCACCATGGACCCGCCCGAGCACACGCGGGAGCGAGCGCTGCTGATGCGCCTGCTCACTCCGAAGCGCCTGAAGCAGAACGAGGAGTTCATGTGGCGCCTCGCGGATCGGCAACTCGGCGAGTTCCTCGCCGACGGCCGCTGCGAGTTCATCAGCGCCTACTCGCAGCCGTTCGCCATGCTGGTCGTGGCCGACCTCCTCGGCGTCCCCGAATCGGAGCACGAGCGGTTTCGCGAGGGCTTCGGGCTGAGTCCGTCACCAGGCGGGCTCGGTGACGAGGAGGGCCCAGGGCTCAACGCCCTTGGGTGGCTCGACGACTGCTTCGCGACGTACATCGAGGATCGCCGCCGTGAGCCGCGGGCTGACGTCCTGACCGACCTGGCGCAGGCCAAGTATCCCGATGGGTCCACCCCCGAGATCACCGCGGTCGTGCGGACCGCGACGTTCCTCTTCGCCGCCGGTCAGGAGACGACCGCTCGCCTTCTCGCCGCGGCAATGAAGCACCTCGCCGAGTACCCGGAGCTCCAGGACGAGCTCCGGGAGCACCGAGAGCGCATCCCGGACTTCATCGAAGAGGCGCTCCGGATCGAGAGCCCGGTGAAGGCCGACTTTCGTCTCGCCCGACGAGCCACGACCGTGGGCGGGGTCGACATCGCACCGGGAACGCCCGTGATGCTGCTCAACGGCGCGGCCAACCGGGATCCTCGACGGTTCGAGTGCCCGGCGGAGTTCCGGCTCGACCGGGCCAACGCCAAGGAGCACATCGCCTTCGGACGCGGTCACCACTCGTGCCCCGGGGGGCCGTTGGCGCGCGCCGAGGGTCGCATCAGCGTCGAGCGCATCCTCCACCGGACGCGCGACATTCGGCTCTCCGAAGAGCACCACGGGCCGCGGGGCGCCCGCCGCTTCGAGTACGAGCCGACATGGGTCCTCCGTGGCCTCCGACGCGTTCACATCGAGTTCACGCCCGCCGACGACTGACGTGAGCCATGATGGTCACGGCGCGGAGTACCCACCGTCGACGACCACCGCCGAACCGGTCGTCCACCTCGACGCCTCGCTCGCGAGGTACGCATAGGCCCCGAC
>VAXF01000114.1 GCA_005888395.1 Actinomycetota bacterium
CACACCGCCGGCAACAGCTCGCAGATCTCCGACGGCGCCGCGGCCGTGCTGTGGATGTCGGAGGAGCGCGCCCGCGCCGCGGGGTTGCGACCCCGGGCCCGCATCGTCGCCCAGGTGCTCGTCGGGTCCGACCCCTACTACCACCTCGACGGGCCGGTCGACGCGACGGCGAAGGTGCTGGCCAAGGCGGGCATGTCGATGGCCGACGTCGACCTGTTCGAGGTCAACGAGGCGTTCGCCTCGGTGGTCCTCTCGTGGGCGCGCGTCCACCAACCCGACATGGAGAAGGTCAACGTCAACGGGGGCGCCATCGCCCTGGGCCACCCGGTCGGCGCCACGGGGAGCCGCCTGATCACCACCGCCCTGCACGAGCTCGAGCGCGCCGACAAGACGACGGCGCTCGTCTCGATGTGCTGCGGCGGGGCCCTCGCGACGGGCACGATTCTCGAACGCATCTAGCGCCCGCCCGTGGAGGCGGGCGGGTGACAGGGCCCGTTTTGGGCAGGTGCGGGGGCGGCGTGCGGCGAAATCTGACTGGTCGTAAGATGCCACCCGGCGCCTCCGGCTGGGGACGGAGAGGGAGGTAGGTAGGGGCCGTGTCGTTGCTGCAGGTCGTCGACGTCGACGTGCGCTTCGGCGGGGTCCACGCCGTCCAAGAGGTGCGACTCGAGGCCGAGGCGGCGCGCGTCACGGGCCTGATCGGGCCCAACGGCGCCGGCAAGACGACGCTGTTCAACGTCATCACCGGGTTGCAGGAGCCGACCGCCGGCCGGGTGAAGTTCGACGGCCGAGACATCACCGATGTGCGGCCGCACAAGCGGGCTCGCCTCGGCATGGCGCGGACGTTCCAGCGGCTCGAGGTGTTCGGCTCGCTCACCGCGCGTGAGAACGTGCTCGTGGCGGCCGAGATCCGCAAGAGCTGGTCCAGCGACGGCTCCAACCCGCGCGCGGTCACCGAGGAGATCCTCGACCGCGTGGGTATCCGCGAGGTGGCCGACGACCGCGTCGACTCGATGCCCACCGGCATGGCTCGACTCGTCGAGCTGGGGCGGGCGCTCGCCACCAACCCGCGTCTCGTGCTCCTCGACGAGCCGGGTTCGGGCCTCGACCAGCAGGAGAGCGATGCCCTCGGCCGCCTGCTGATCGACCTCGCCGACGACGGGCTCGCCGTGCTGCTCGTCGAGCACGACGTCGAGCTGGTCATGCACGTGTGCCATCTGGTCTACGTGCTCGACTTCGGCCGCATCATCGCCCTGGGCACGCCGGCGCAGGTGCAGGCCGATCCGCGGGTGCAGGCCGCCTACCTCGGCAGCGAGGAGGGCCTGGAGGACATCGAGGCGGCCGCGCTGGCCGACGAGGGAGTCGACAACCGATGACACACCGGCCGGCGCGGGCCCGATGGCTCCGTCTCCTCGCCGCCTTCGCGGCGCTGGCGATGGTGGCCGCCGCCTGCGGCTCGCGGGCCAGCAAGACCCAGATCGCGGAGGCCGTGCGCGGTTCCGGCGGCGGTGGTGGTGGAGGAGGCGGGACCGGGAGCGAGAGCAACAGCGCGAGCGCGACGGGTGGGATCTCGCAGGGCGGTACGGGTGGCGGCAGCGCGGTACAGGGAACCGGCGCCGTGAGCCCGGTGGGCGGCGGCACGACGGGCTCGGGCGGTGGGACCACCGGCGGCGCGGGGGCTGCGGCGCCGGCGGGCGGCAACGGCGGAGCAACCGACGTCGGCGTCACCGCCGACTCGATCACCCTCGCCAACATCTCGATTCTCACCGGGCCCGTGCCCGGTCTGTTCGCCGGCGCCGCCAACGGCACCGACGCGTTCTTCGCGTACCAGAACAGCCTGGGCGGGGTGTACGGCCGCCAGCTGAAGCTGGCCGTCGGCGACGATCAGTTCGACTGCAGCCGCAACAAGGCACTCACCCAGCAGTACGTCCCGAAGGTGTTCGCGTTGGTCGGGTCGTTCTCGCTCTACGACAACTGCGGCGCGTCGGTGATCAACGCCACGCCGAACTTCCCCGACGTGCACGCCGCGCTCGCCCTTGATGCGCAGAAGGAGCCCAACGGCTTCAGCCCCCAGCCGATCCGGCAGGGCGCGGCCAGCGGCCCGTTCACCTGGATCAAGGCGAAGTACCCGGACGCCGTCGGAGCGGTTGGCAGCCTGGTGGGCGACGTGCAATCGGCGCGCGACTCGTGGGTCGGCATCAAGTCGGCCATGGAGAAGGTCGGCTACCACGTCACCTACTTACGGCTCTACGAGCCGACGGAGAGCAACTTCACCGCCGACATCGTCCGCATGCGGTCGGCAGGCGTGAAGATGCTCGTGCTCGTGGCCGCCGACGTGAAGGCCATCGCCCGCATCGAGGGGGCGCGCCTCCAGCAGGGCTGGACCCCCGAGGTGCGGCTGTTCGGGGCCTCGGGCTACGACCCGACGCTCGTGTTACTCGCCGGCGGCCCGAAGGCGCTCGAGGGTGACTACCTCTACCTCGGCGAGCAGTTGTTCCTGGGGACCGACCGGGCGGCCAGCAAGGAGGTCGACCTCTTCCTCACCTGGCTCAAGAACACGCACGGCAACGCCAACCCCGACCTGTTCACCGTCTTCGGCTGGACGGCGGCCCGCCTGTTCGTGCAGGCGCTGATCGAGAGCGGCAAGTCGACCGGCGGCAAGATCACCCGGCCCGGCGTGATCGCCGCGCTCAAGGGCATCAAGAACTTCGACTCCAACGGTCTCCTCGCGCCCGACGACCCGGCCGACAAGACGCCGCCGCACTGCTACGTGATGGCGCAGGTCAAGGGCGGCAAGTTCGTCCGGGTCGACCCCGCCAGCGGCTTCCGTTGCGACGGCTCCTACCTCTTCCTGTGACCACCTTCCTTGCGCTCACGGTCGTCGGGATCGTCGTCGGGTGCATCTACGCGCTGACCGCGACGGGGCTGGTCGTCACCTACATCACCTCGGGCATCTTCAACTTCGCCCACGGCGCCGTGGGCATGATCGCCGCCTTCACCTACTGGGAGCTCACGGTCAAGCACGGGTGGCCGGTGCTCCCGTCCCTCGTGCTGGTCATCCTGGTGCTCGCGCCCTTGATGGGCGCGGCCATCGAGCGTCTGCTGATGCGCAAGCTGCACGGCGCCCCCACCGAGGTGTCGCTCGTGATCACGCTCGGGCTCCTACTGTTCCTGCTCGGCGTGGGCTTCACGCGCTGGGACCCGGGAGTGCCGCGGCTGCTGCCGAAGTTCTTCGCGGGTCACCAGGTGAAGGTGTTCAGCGTCGTCGTCACCTACCACTTAATCGTGGTCGTGCTCGTGGCGGCCGCGGTCGCAGTCGGGCTCCGCCTGTTCCTGTTCCGCACCCGTTCGGGCATCGCGCTGCGCGCCGTCGTCGACGACCCCGACCTCGTCGCCCTCACCGGCGCCGCGCCCGCCCGCGTCAGCCAGCTCGGGTGGGCGATCGGGTCGTCGCTGGCGGCGCTCGCCGGGATCCTCCTGGCGCCCATCGTCACGCCCGACATCCTCATCCTCACGCTGCTCGTGGTGAACGGGTACGCGGCGGCGATGGTCGGCCGGCTGCGCAGCCTGCCCCTCACGTTCGCCGGTGGCGTGGCGCTCGGGATGTTCGAGTCCTACGCCGTCGGCTATCTGCCCGGCAGCGTGCTCAGCCAGTTGCGAACGACCCTGCCGATCATCTTCCTGTTCATCATCATCCTCGTGCTCCCCGCCAGCCGGCTGCGCGTGGGCCAGCCCGCGTCCCGGCCGGCGGCCAAGGTGCCGTCGCTGCGCACGTCGGCGATCGTCGCCGGCGTCTACGTGGTGGGCATCTGGATCGTGTCCGGCCATCTGTCGTTGACCGATCGGGGCATCGTGGCGAAGGGCGCGATCCTCTCGCTGGTCATGCTCTCGCTGGTCCTGCTGACCGGCTACAGCGGCCAGATCTCGCTGGCCCAGATGACGTTCGTCGGCTTCGGTGCCTTCGCCATGGGCAAGGTCGCCGGAGGCGGCTCGTGGTGGGGCGTGCTCGCCGCGATCGGATTCGGCGCCGCGGCCGGCGCCCTGATCTCGCTCCCCGCGCTGCGGCTTCGCGGCCTGTATCTCGCGTTGAGCACGCTGGCGGTGGCGCGCGCCATGGACACGGTCTTCTTCAACAACAACCACGTCTTCGGCCAGGGCGGCGCCGTCCACGTCGGCCGCGTCGCGCTGCCCGGCATCTCGCTCGACAGCCCGCGCGCCTACCTCGTGTTCTGCGCGTTGGTGTTCGCGGTGGCGGCCGTGGGGGTGGTGGCAGTGCGCCGCGCCGCGCTGGGCCGCCGGCTGGCGGCGATGTCCGACAGCCCGGCCGCATGCGCCACGCTCGGCATGAGCCTCACGTGGAACAAGCTGCTGGTGTTCTCGCTGTCGGCCGCCATCGCCTCGCTGGGCGGCGTGCTGTACGGCGGCCTGTCCGGTTCGGTCGGTACCAACGACTTCCAGTGGATCACCAGCCTCGTGGTTCTGCTGCTGGCGGTGATCTGGGGCGTCGACTCGGTGCTCGGCGTGTTCTTCGCCGGTCTCGTCTACGCGTTCTTCCCGACGATCCAGAGCCACATCCACAGCATCCACAACTTCCAGTACCTCGCCACCGGCCTGGGAGCGCTCGCTCTCGGGAACCATCCCGAAGGCGCGATCCGCCAGACGTCGGCCCGCATCGCCGAGCTCCGATCACGACGATCGGCGCGGGCGGCGGCGCCGTCGGAACCCGCCGCTCGAGCGCCCGCACCGGCGCGGGCGGTTGCCTCTGAGCTCAACGGCAAGCGGCACACGCCCGCGCTCGAGCTGCTCGGCATCAGGGCCGCCTACGGGCGCATCGAGGTCGTCCACGGCGTCGACCTCGTGGTGCCGCCGTCGAGCGTGTTCGCGCTGCTCGGCCCCAACGGCGCGGGCAAGTCGACGCTGCTCAAGGTCGCCCGCTGCGCGATGGTGCCCACCGCCGGACATGTCCACATCGCGGGCGTGCACGTGAACGGGGCGCCTCCGGAGGCGATCGCCCGCATCGGCGTCTGCACGATCCCCGAAGGACGCGGCGTGTTCGCCAATCTCACGGTTGCCGAGAACCTGCGGATGCTGACCTACCGCGACGGGTTGCGACCGAGCGAGGTCGAGGAGCGCGCCTACGCGCGCTTCCCGCGTCTCGGCGAGCGCCGGGGCCAGCTCGCCGGCACGCTGTCGGGTGGCGAGCAGCAGATGCTGGCCATGGCCCGCGCCGTGGCCACGGAGCCGAAGCTGCTGCTGCTCGACGAGATCTCGCTCGGTCTCGCGCCCCTGATCGTCGCCGAGCTCTACGAGCTCGTCGGCCAGTTGGCCGCTGAGGGCCTGGCGATCCTGTGTGTCGAGCAGTTCGCCCGCACCGCGCTCGCCATCGCCGACTACGCGGCGGTCATGGTGCAGGGCCGAATCGAGCGCGTGGGCCAGGGTGCCGACGTCGCCGACGCGGTGTCGGCGGCCTATCTCGGGGGCGTAGCGTGAGGCAGGTAATGCGACGCGCGGGGGTGCTACTCGTGCTCGCCGGGCTGACCGGCCTGGTCGTCAGCGGGCTGGTCGGCGGGTCACGTCCGGCGGCGGCCAAGGGCGGTCTCGGCTCCTATTCGCTCACCGCGACGGCGCCCGGTTTCGAGTTCACGGAGGATGAGCCGAGCGCCCAGGCCCACCCCGAAGGGCAGGGCGCGGTGCCGGAGACGTCGACGCTGCTGTCGGCCGGACCCGTCTGCTACGCCCTCGGCACGGTGGCGTGGCCGGGCTCGTACGGCGGCAATGCGGGCAGCCTGCTGCAGGTGCTGGCGCCCCAGCAGGTCACCGTGCCCGGCGGGCCGTCGATCCCCGTGCCCGACGCGATCCAGCAGGCCGTGTACCCCAACCTCTCGGCGGCCAACGACCCGGTGCGGGCCGAGGGGCGGTGCGGGAGCGCGCCCGACGGCAAGTACGACGCCCCCGGAACCAACCTCACCGCGCATGCCGACCCGGCCAGGTCCGACGCGGTCGGCGCGGTGAACGGCGCCGAACAGCCGGCCCAGAAGTCGAGCTACGGCAGCACGCGCTCGCACAGCACGAGCCAGCTGGTCAACGGTGGCACCGCGGGGGTGTCGGACGCGCTGAGCGCGGCTTCCAACGTCGACATCGGCGGCGTGATCAAGATCGGCTCGATCACGAGCACCGCGCACGCCACGACCGACGGCACGACCGCGGCTGCCGGTGGGAAGACGGTGGTGCAGAACATGACCGTTGCCGGGCAGCCTGCCTACGTCGACGACTCCGGCTTCCACATCGGCCAGTTAGGCCAGGACCCCAACCCGGTCGTCAACCAGATCGCCGACAACGCCCTCGGCGGCTTCGGCTTCAAGGTGTACACGAGCACGCCGCAGCTCGAGAAGAAGGGGGCGAGCGCGTCGTACACGGCGGGGTCGCTCGTCATCACGTGGGTCCCGCCGTTAAACCCGAGCAAGAACGTGTTCGTGTGGACATTCGGCGGCGCACGCGTGTCGGTGACGTCGGCCCCTGGCGCGCCGGCGTTCTCGAGCGCCACCGGCTCCTCCTTCACGCCCGCGCCCCTCGCGGCCGCCACCTCGCCGGCCCCGCCCGCGGGCTCGCCGGCCGAGGCTGTCGCCCCGGGTGCTCCGGTGACCGAAGCCACCGCTGCCCCTGGCGCCACCACCGCGACCCCGTTCTTTGCCCTGGCGAGCTTCCACGGCGCACGCGTCAGCTGGCTCCTCCTCGCCCTCATCGGCACGGGCCTCGTCGCCGCCGGGCTCAGACGGACCTCCGACGACATCCTCGAACGGGCGGCGGTGGCCTGCCCACTGGAGCGGTGAAGCAATGACTGACGTGACCGACATCGCCGCGCTTGCCGTTGAGCCGGCGGCGTCTGCGGCATCCAACGAGGAGCTGACCGAGGCGCTGGCCGGCGTCCGGCGGCGCTCTCAGCTCGTCGTCACCGAGCGGTGGCTCATGGTGGCCGGGGCCGTGATGATGCCTCTCGGCGTCGCGTTCACCCTGCTCGGCTGGTACGGCGCGGCCCACACGACGCGGCTCTTCGAGCAGGTGCCCTACCTCGTCTCCGGTGGCATCCTCGGGCTCGGCCTGATCGTGATCGGCGGCGCGTGCTATTTCGGCTACTGGGTCTCTCGTCAGGTGGGCAACCAGCGGGAGATGCTCGACACGCTCGTGCGCATCGAGGAGCGCCTGAGCGCGGGCGTCGCGGCTGCCACGGACAACGGCGACGCCGGCGGCTCCCGCGGCGGCCCGCCCCTGTACGCGACCAAGACGGGCACCATGTACCACCGCGCCGACTGCCCGGTGGTCCTCAACCGCCCGTCGAGCGAGCTGCGAACCGTGCGCGCGGGTGAGAAGGGCCTCACGCCCTGCCGCATCTGTGACGCGCCTGGAACCGTCTAGCGGCGCGCGCTATCGCTCGAAGCGGTTGAATTCCACCCAGCCGAGCGTGGGCCGACCGCCGCCGTCGGGGGTGAAGCGCACGAGCGCTCGGCGGTAGATCGTGGGTCGGTGGGGGACGACCGCGTGCGTGATGTCGATCTCGGTCCCGGTGATCGGCTCGATCGTGCCTGCGACGGTGCTGCCGTCCTCTGCGGTTGCGGTGAAGTGGCCCGACACCGGATGTGTCACGTTGTCGTGGTCGAAGACGATGTCGTCGGCGACGTCGGTCACCCGAAGGCTCACGTCGCGATGCACGTAGCCGGCGACGAAGGTGCCCACGTTTGGCACCTCGGCGCGGGCCCACTGGAGGCGCAGGTCGTCGCCGTGGAGCACCACGAACAGCCACTGCATGTTCCAGTCACGAGGGCCCCACGAGTGGTCGCGCTCGCCGTAGCCGTCGAAGGCGAGCTCGGTGCCCGCGAACGAGCCGGTGCCGGAGACGTGAACTGGTTGCTCGAACCGTCCGGCGTCGTACCCGTCGTCGGTGCGCCGGCCGGGGGAGTGGGGAGCCCCCAACGCCCGGACCGACAGGTCGACCGAGATCGGCAGCACGAACCCGGCGCGCGGTCCCGAGAGCACCCGGCCGAAGCCGCCGCACCGCAACCGGCCGGCGCGCAGGGGGTCGGCCGCCTCCCACGAG
>VAXF01000115.1 GCA_005888395.1 Actinomycetota bacterium
CTCGATGGCAATGGTGCCGTCGTGGTCGACGCCGAGCTTCGGACGTCACGGCGCGGCGTGTTCGCCGCGGGAGACGTCGTCGCCGGCTCGTACTGGCGTGTGGCGACCGCGCTCGGCCACGGCTCGCTCGCCGCCCGGTCGGTGCTTCGCCATCTTCGTGAGCGGCCGTGACGCTGCCGCCGGCGCAGGAGATCGTCGCCGAGCTGCGGCGGGCGATCGACGCCACCGTGGCGCCGCAGAACGAGTTGACGAGCCTGCTGCTCGATCTGCACGCGACCAACGTCGCCCAGTGGGCCCAGGAGGACGACGCGCGCGGCGCGAACGCGAGCGACGCGGACGTCGCCGCGGCCAAGCGGGCGATCGACGACCTGAACCTGCGCCGCCACGGCTTGATCGAGGCGCTCGACACGGCGATGGCCCTCGCGCTCGCGCCCTCGGCCGAGGCGCCCCCGGTGACCGAGAGCCCGGCCATGGTGCTCGACCGGCTGTCGGTGCTCGTCATCCGCATTCACCACACCGCGCGGGCCGCGTCGTCGGAGGAGGACCGCTCCGCCGCGCGCCTCACCCTCCTCGAAGAGCAGCTCGAGGTGCTCGAACAGGCTCTCGACGCCCTCGTCGCCGACGTGCGCGCCGGCCGGCGCTCGTTCCTGCCCTACCGCCAGCTCAAGTTGTACGGGCGATGAGCGAGCCGACGGATACGGCCGGCACGGCGTGGAGGCGATAGCCGCCGCGGTTGTAGCCATAGAGCACCTGGTCCCCGATCGCGGCGAGGTGCGCAATGCCGAGCGATCGGTCGGCGAACGCCGTCGTCTGTCGCGTGGTCCCGTCGCGCGGGTTGATGACGTACACCTCACCACGCCGCCCGGCGAGGCAGATCGCACCGGCGAGCACGGCGAACGGGACCCCACCGGTGCCCCAGGCGACGTCGTCGGGCACGTCGCCGGCCGCCGTGACCGTGCCGTCGGCCGGATCCAGGGCCACCCAACCGCCGCCCCGCATGGCCTCCCAGTCGTAGTCGTCGACCTCGCCGGCAGGCGCCTCGCTGCCGGCTGCCCACAGGAGCCTGCCGTCCCACGCGAAGCACGCAGGCCGAAACGCGACCTCCACCCCCCACACCTTTCGGCCCGTGGCGCCGGGTGGGAGCGACGCCAGGGTGATCCGGCCGGGCCCGCCGACCGCGACCCGATCGCCCGGCAGCGACGCCAGCGCGGTGAGCTCGCCCTCGGTCTCGAGCTGGACGTGGAGGTCGAGCTGGGCGTCGGTCCGCGGCGGTTGCAGGGGTTCGGAGACGACGAGGCCCGCGGCACCCTCCGATCGAGGGCGCGTGCCCACCAGACGGTCGCCCACAACGACCGCGCGCTCGACGTCCGCGACGAACGTCAGCGTCCACGCGGGCTGGGCTTTCCGGACTCCGTCCCGGCCGGGTGGGGTGCCGGTGATGTCGAAGCCCCGGAGCATGCCGTAGTGGTTGAGGGTCAGGACCGTCCCCGTTCCCGGCAGGTCGAGAACGGCGTGGACATCCAGGTCGTACTGCGACGGTTCGTCGTCATCGAAAACCGACTCGTCGAAGACGGCGATCGGACGGCAGCGCGCGTCGGCGAAGACGACGTTGCGCCCGAGGTTGTTCCATGCCGCCCCGAGCTCGACCGAGGCCACGCGGCCGATTCCCTCTGGTTGCGAGTTGCGCACGCCCCGCTCCGAATGCGCGTCGACGGACGCCAGACCGGTCACACGAGGTCTTGCAGCGCGGCCGCGACCGTCGCGGGCTCTATGCCCGCCAGACAGACTCCGTCGGCGGGGCAGGCGCGTGGACGAGGGGTGAAGCCCCGCAGGCTGACGTGGTCGTTGTACGCGTAGGCGGCCTCCGCGGCCACGCACGCGTCGTCGCACGCCGTTCCCGTCACGACACGTGTGTGAGGCCAGGGCCGGAAGTAGACGGAGCTGGCTCGGCTGATCGTCACGGTCGGCGTTCCCTGCTGCGCGGCGATGTGCGTCAGGCCCGTGTCGAGTCCGACGACCGCACGGCACGCCGTCAGCACGTCGACGGCGTCACCGGGTGTCGGTGCGCAGACCGCGGCGATCCCGTCGCCGCCGAGCGCAACAGCGGGTCGGGAGCGGGTCACCACGCGCGCGTCGAGTCCCCACGCGCGCACCTCACTTGCCAGCGACGACCAGTGCTCGGCGCTCCAGTGTTTGAACGCGCCGTCGGAGTCGGTCACGAGCACAACCGACTCCTCGAGCCCGGGTCGCGGCCGCGCCCGCAACGGCCGGGGACGCGTGAAGTTGGCGTCGAGCCCGAAGTCGGTGCAGATGCGGGCGAGGATGTCGTTGATCCCGAGACGCCCGACCGCGCGCTCGAACTCCGCGACGAACGTCAGCGTCCACGCGGGCTGGGCTTTCCGGACTCCGTCCCGGCCGGGTGGGGTGCCGGTGATGTCGAAGCCCCGGAGCATGCCGTAGTGGTTGAGGGTCAGGACCGTCCCCGTTCCCGGCAGGTCGAGAACGGCGTGGACATCCAGGTCGTACTGCGACGGTTCGTCGTCATCGAAAACCGACTCGTCGAAGACGGCGATCGGACGGCAGCGCGCGTCGGCGAAGACGACGTTGCGCCCGAGGTTGTTCCATGCCGCCCCGAGCTCGACCGAGGCCACGCGGCCGATTCCCTCTGGTTGCGAGTTGCGCACGCCCCGCTCCGAATGCGCGTCGACGGACGCCAGACCGGTCACACGAGGTCTTGCAGCGCGGCCGCGACCGTCGCGGGCTCTATGCCCGCCAGACAGACTCCGTCGGCGGGGCAGGCGCGTGGACGAGGGGTGAAGCCCCGCAGGCTGACGTGGTCGTTGTACGCGTAGGCGGCCTCCGCGGCCACGCACGCGTCGTCGCACGCCGTTCCCGTCACGACACGTGTGTGAGGCCAGGGCCGGAAGTAGACGGAGCTGGCTCGGCTGATCGTCACGGTCGGCGTTCCCTGCTGCGCGGCGATGTGCGTCAGGCCCGTGTCGAGTCCGACGACCGCACGGCACGCCGTCAGCACGTCGACGGCGTCACCGGGTGTCGGTGCGCAGACCGCGGCGATCCCGTCGCCGCCGAGCGCAACAGCGGGTCGGGAGCGGGTCACCACGCGCGCGTCGAGTCCCCACGCGCGCACCTCACTTGCCAGCGACGACCAGTGCTCGGCGCTCCAGTGTTTGAACGCGCCGTCGGAGTCGGTCACGAGCACAACCGACTCCTCGAGCCCGGGTCGCGGCCGCGCCCGCAACGGCCGGGGACGCGTGAAGTCGGCGTCGAGCCCGAAGTCGGTGCAGATGCGGGCGAGGATGTCGTTGATCCCGAGACGCCCGACCGCGCGCTCGAACTCCGGCGAGCCCCACCAGAAGTCTCGCTGCAGCGGATGGTCGCGCAGGTCGATCACGCGGTCGGCCGCGGCGGGGGGAGCGAGCACCTCCTCGTCGACCCAGCCCGCGAGACCCTCGATGCGCTCCGCGAGCAGCGCCTGGCTCGCGGCGCGGGTGACGAGCCACGCCTCGTCGCCGGTATGTGCCGCCTCCAACACGACGGCGTCAACCGCGGGAAGCGAGACGACGAGGTCGCCCAGCCCGAGGGAGACCGGCGCCACGAAGATGCGCGCCATCTGCGGCCGATCACACCGCGGCGTACGCGGTCGTGTCGCGCGTTCCGAGCGCCGCAAACGCCCGTTGGCGCTCCGCGCACTTGTTGCAGGAGCCGCAGTGCAGGCCCGCTCTCGGGCTGATGCAGGAGAAGGTGTGCTCGAGCGCGAGCCCGTGGCCCCGCTCGACGACGTCCGCCTTGGTCATGCCGGCGAACGGCGTCATCACCGAGAGCGGTGCCGACATGGCCAGTTGCACGAGGTCGCCGGCAGCGGCGAAGAACTCCGGCCGGGCGTCGGCGAACGGGTTCCCGGCGAGCGTCCCCAGGGCTATCACCTCGAAGCCGTTGAGCACGCACCACACCGCGGACTTGGCGAGGAGCAGGAGGTTCCGGCCGGGGAGGTACACCGCCGCGTCCGGCGACTCGGCATCGGGGACTCCCGTGCCGGAGACGCTCCAGTGCGACGCGTACACGTCCGCCACCGGGAGGTCGAGGGTGACGAGCGGGCGCACTTCGAGGTTGGTCAGCGTGTCGAGGAACCGCCGGAGGTGCGCCTCCTCGACCGCCTCCCAGGCGAGACCGAACCGCACGTAGAGCGGCTGCACGATCCGGCCGTCTCGCGCAAGGTCGGCGACGAGGACCGCGCTGTCGACGCCGCCGCTCGCCAGGACGGCGACACCGTCAGGCTGTTTCACTCCCCACCGCGGTACACGCAGCCGGACGTGCAGGTCTCGCGCACCATCACCTGCGAGAGCTCGGGGAGGAAGGGCACGAGCCGGTCCCAGATCCACCGCGCGAGCACCTCGCTCGTGGGGTTCTCCAGACCGTCGATCTCGTTCAGGTAGTTGTGGTCGAGGCAGTCCAGCAAGGGCGCCGCCGCCGTCGACAGGTCGGCGAAGTCTCGTACCCAGCCCGTCTCCTCGTCGACAGGACCCGCGATGTGCACGACGACGGCGAACGAATGCCCGTGGAGGCGGGCGCACTTGTGGCCGCGGGGAACGTTGGGGAGGCGGTGCGCGGCCTCGAACGTGAACTCTTTGAAGATCTCCATCCGGTGCGGGCGATCCTAGGACGCCGTCTGCGGCGCCCTACCGCGTCTTGGCCCGCATCTGCCCCATCTGCAGGCCGGGGTTGCGAGAGCGGAACACGTAGGCGTTCACCATGGGGCCGATCTGGGCCGGGTCCCACCGGCCGGGCTCGCCCGGGGTCTCGACTTCGGGCCCCAGCTGCCACGGCAGGTAGTGGGCGATGCTCGAACCGACGGCGCGGAACACCTGGCCGGTGACGTGTAGTGCCTCGTCGGACGCGAGCCACGCGACCATCGGCGCCGAGTTGCCGGGGTTCATCGGGTTGAACTCCTCGTACTCCTCGGGCTCCTTGAGCTCCATGTCCTTGACGACCGCGCCCGACATGCGGGTCATGCCGCCGGGAGCGATGGCATTGGCGCGCACGCCGTACCGGGAGAGCTCGAGGCTGGTGATGATCGTCATGGCCGCGATGCCCGCCTTGGCCGCGCCGTAGTTGATCTGGCCGACGTTGCCCTGCAGGCCCGCGCTCGAGACGGTGTTGACGATCGCGGCGCGGGGCTGGTTGCCGGCCTTCGACTGCTCCCGCCAGTAGGTGGCGGCGTGGTGGGTGCACACGAACGTGCCCTTGAGGTGGACACGGATGACGGCGTCGAAGTCCTCTTCCGTCATCGAGAAGAGCATCTTGTCGCGCAGGATGCCGGCGTTGTTGACGAGGACGTCGAGCTTCCCGAACTGGTCGACCGTCTGCTGCACGAGGTTCTTGGCCCCGTTCCAGTCGGCGACGTCGTCGTAGTTGGCGGCCGCCTCGCCGCCGCCGCCGCGGATGAGGTCGGCGACCTCCTCGGCCGGACGCTTGTCGGCGCCCTCGCCGCTGACCGAGCCGCCGAGGTCGTTGACCACGACCTTGGCGCCCTGCGCCGCCAACTCGAGCGCTTCACCCCGGCCCACTCCGTGGCCCCCACCAGTCACGATCGCGACCTTGCCGTCGAGCAATCCCATCGATTCCCTCCGAAGTAGAACTGACGCGGGCGTCACAGTACGCTGCGGGCGCTCCGAGCGTCTAAAAGGGGGACCCCAGTGGCTGTCGACACCAGCGTCATCGGGCGGCCGACCGGCTCGTCACGCGTCGTCATCGAGCGCGGCCCGGTCTCGAACTTCGCCGCGTCGGTGAAGGACGAGAACCCGATCTACCGCGACCCGGGGGCCGCCAAGGCGGCCGGTTTCGACGACATCCCCGCGCCGCCGACCTTCGGGTTCTCGATGCGCCACTGGGGCACGTTCGGCGAGATCCAGCCGAAGAGCGACGTGAAGGGCAACCCGATGATGGAGATCATCGGCACGCTGATGTCGAAGGGCGGTCTCGTGCTCCACGGCGAGGAGGAGTTCGTGTACCACCGCCCGATCGTGGTCGGCGACGAGCTCGTGAGCGAGGGCAAGATCGTCGACGTCTACGAGAAGGAGAGCAAGGGAAAGACCATGACCTTCCTCGTCTCGGAGACGGTCTGGAAGGACGACAAGACCGGTGAGCCCGTTCTCACCGAGCGCTTCAACCTCATCCACCGGTCATGAGTGGCCGTCTGCAGGATCGTGTCGCGATCATCACCGGCGCGGGTCAGGGCATCGGCAAGGCCTATGCCGAGCGCTTCCTCGGCGAGGGCGCCAAGGTCGTCATCGCCGACTACAACAAGGAGCGCGGCGAGTCGGCGCTCGCCGACCTGAAGGGCGCAGGCGACGTCATCTTCGTGCCCACCGACATCTCGGTGCCCGACTCCGCGGAGGACTGCGCCCGGCAGACCAAGGAGACGTTCGGCACGATCGACATCCTGGTCAACAACGCCGCCCTCTACTACGACATCGACAACGCCGACAACAGCTACGAGTACCTCCAGCGAGTGTTCTCGGTGAACCTGCACGGCGCCTGGCTGATGGCGAGAGCGGTCGTGCCGACGATGGTCGAGAAGCGCTTTGGCCGCATCATCAACCAGTCGTCCGAGGCGGCCTACATGTACAGCATGGTGCCCGAGGGTCCGTTCGACGAGCTGAGTGCGTTCACCTACAGCCAGACCAAGTGGGGCGTGATCGGCCTCACGAAGTTCCTCGCCGGCCAGCTCGGTCAGTACAACGTCACCGTCAACTGCATCGCGCCGGGCGTCACCATGACGGAGGCGACGAAGAAGATCGTGCCTGAGGACATCATCTCGATCATCCCGATGATGAGCGCCATGAAGCGCACGCTCGAGGCCGAGGACCTCACCGGCAGCGCCCTGTTCTTCGCCAGCGACGACGCCAACCTGGTGACCGGCCAGGTCCTCTGCGTCGGCGGCGGCTCCACCATGCCCGCCTAAACCTTCGCCTCTTCGTTCTGGGTCGATATCTGCACATCCCCCTGTGCAGATATCGACCCAGAACCGTTGTGGGGGAGCCGCAGGGCCTCGGCCACGAGGCTCGTGAAGCGCCGGGGCGTGTCGACAACGAGTGCCCAGGTCGCCGGCATGACGCGCCATCCGGCCGCGGCGAGGGCGCTGTAGCGCTCCTTGTCGGCCTCGGTCGCAGTGAGGACGAAATGCCACCGGCGGCTGTCGAGCTCGATCAGGACCCGCTGCTCCGGGTAGGCGAGGTCGACCTGGCCGAGGAACCGCTCGTCGGAGCCGGCGCGGAACTGGCGGATCGGCTCGGGTAGCCCCGCCTCTCGCAGCGCCTCGATGGCGCGGTGCTCGAGCTCGCTGGCCGGAGCGATGTACCCGGTACCGCGCCCCTCGAGGAGCTCACGCATGAGAGTGGTGCCTGTTCGACCGCGACGGCCGAGCTCACGGAGCATGCTCTCGAAGTCCGACGCGAGGCTCGGACTGCGGGCCAGCACGGCGTCGAGGATCCTTGCCGTCCGCAGCGGGTGCAGCCTGGCGGCCAGGTCGAACACGACGCGCACGCTGTTGGTGGCCACGATCCCGTCGACGAGCACGAGGTGGTGCGGCGGTAGCGCACGACTCCGGTGCCAGACCGCCACGTGCGCAACCCGGTACGGGCGACGCGGGACTGTCACCTCGACCGGTAGCAGCCGGAACCCGGGGATTCCGAGCAGGGCGGCGGCCGTCTCGTGAGAGGCGGCGGCGCCGGGCCCGTACGCCAGCGTCGCGGCCATGACCTGTTGCCGATCGCTGCGCGGCGACCCCGGGATCCTCAGCACGCCGTCCGGCAGCGCCTCCCATCGACCGGTTGCGATGCACCAGTCGATCGTCCGCCGGCTGACGCCGAGCGCCAGCACCTGCCGCCGCGACGTCACGCCGTGCTGCCCGCGCGCCACCCGGTCGACCGCCTCGTGCTCGTCCATGGGCGCATAGTCAAGCGAGGGGGTCCGACAACAACGTCCCATCTGCGTTCTGGGTCGATATCTGCACATCCTCCTGTCCTGCTATCGACCCAGAACGGCGAGGAGGGAGGGCGGCGGCGCCTCAGGCGTCGACGACGCGGGCGGTCTTGTAGCCGGAGCGGGGGAGGGTGTCGCGGTCGAGGACCTCGACGGCGGCGACGATGCCGAGGCGCTCCTTGATGGCGGCCTCGCACCGGTCGCGCACGGCGTCCGTGTCCTCAGCGGCGGGCGCCTTCTCGATGCGCACGCGCAGTGGAGCGTCCTCCTCCGTCGGCTTGACTACGACGTACTCGAGCGTGGGCTCGCTGACGTCGGGGAGCGCGCGCAGCGCGCCCTCGAGCTCGGTCACCTGGAAGCGCTTGCCCTGGCTCGAGAGCAGGTCCTTGAACCGCCCGCCCCATAGGCCGCGGATGCTCGTCTCACCGCAGCTGCAGGGCTCGCGCATGAGCGCGCACGCCTCCTCGAGGTCGTAGCGCAGCAGCCCGTTGTCGCGGCCGAGGGTGGTGACGGTGAGGTTGCCCCATTCGCCGTCGGGCACGTCCCTGCCCGTGGCGGGGTCGACGGCCTGCACGACGGCCCAGTCCTCGTGCAGGTGGGCGCCCGGCAGGACGCCGCACCCGCTGCCGAGGTACGCGTAGCACTCGGCGCCGGCGGTCATGAGCGGGAGCCCCTTGCCCATGCCGAAGCCGGGCATCGACTTGAACTCGAGGCCCGCGTCCTTCGGGTCGATGCCGAGCTTGTTGGCCACCTCGAAGAAGCGCCCGGTCGAGAAGCCCATGAACGGGATGTCGGGCTTCACCCGCATCCAGAACCGCAGCCCCTGCTCGGCCAGCTCGTCGGTGTCGGGCGGCGGCACCCAGACGTTGAGCAGCCCGAAGTACTCGTAGGCCCCCGACAGCATGATGCCGCCGCCGTAGAGGTAGGCCGGGTGGGCGTGGGTGGCGATCATCCCGGGCCGGTAGCCCATCCGCCACCAGTTGCGAGCCGCGGACTCGTACTCGAGCCAGATGTCGTTGCGCGTCCAGAGCGTGATCGTGGGCGTCCCCGTGGTGCCGGTCGACGTGCCCAGCCGCACGCAGTCGTGCGCACTGGTGAAGCGGTAGTCGCCGAACGGGGGGACCGCCGCCTCGGCCTCGCGCAGGTCCTGCTTGACGGTGAGAGGAACGTGTTCGAGGTCGTCGACACCCTTGATGTCGTCGGGCCCCTTGATCCCGGCCGAGGTGAGCTTGCGCTTGAAGAGGGCGACGGGGTTCTCGAACACCCTCCGGACCATCTCGTTCAGGCGCGTGTCCTGCAGCCGGCGACGCTTCTCGGGGTCCATCGCCTGCATCTCGGGGTCCCAGAGCTTCTGGTCGTTCGGGCGCGGCGGCGGGCCGAGCACCTCGGGTCCGTACGTCGTTGGCATTGCCAGATTGTTAGTCGAGCGCCCCCTCGGCGGCGAGTGCGTCGATCTCGACATCGGTGAGCCCGAGGATGACGCGCAACACGTGGTCGTTGTCCTGGCCCAGCGTGGGGCCCGGCCGCCCGTACCCGGCAGGGGTGGCGGTGCGGAAGCCGTTGCGCTCGTACGCGCCGTCGCCGAGGAACGGGTGGACGAGCGGGACGAAGTGGCCGCGGTGGGCCAGCTGGGGGTCGCCGAACACGTCGCCGAAGTCCTGGACGGGGACGGCCTCGATGCCCGCGGCCTGCAGCGTCTCGGCCACGTCGAGGGGTGTCCGCGACGACGTCCACTCGACGAGCGTCTCCTCCGGGGCCATCGGCGCCTCGATGCCGGCGATCTTCGCCAGCCGCTCGTACTCGTCCTGCGACCACGCCGCGATCGCCACCCACCGGTCGGCACCCGCGCACGGGAAGGCGCCGTGCAGGACGGCGCGGTCGGAGCGGTTGCCGTCGCGCATGCGCACGTTCCCGTTGACCTCGTAGTCGAGCAGCCATGGCGACAGCGACCATGCCGCCGCCTCCACCTGCGAGAGGTCGAGATACGCGCCCCGGCCGGTGCGCCGGCGGTACAGGAGCCCGGCGGCGAGCGCGGTGGCGACGAACCGCGGCGCCAGCGAGTCGGTGATGGTGCCGAAGGGGCCGAGCGGCTCGCGGTCGGGCCAGCCGGTGAGGAAGTTGAAGCCTGACAGCGCGGCGCCCTGCCCGCCGAACCCGGGATAGTCGCGGTGGGGACCGGTCTGGCCCTGGAGGCACGCGCTCACCATCACGATGTCGGGACGAGCGGCCGCGAGCGTGTCGTAGTCCATGCCGAAGCCGCGCATCGCCTTGGGGGCGAAGTTCTCGCAGACGGCGTCGGCCCACTCGAATGCCAGCCGCTTGGCCAGCTCGACGGCACCGGCGTGCTTCATGTTTTTAGAGTGAGGCTGAGCTTGCCGACGTTGAGGGCGTCGAACATGTCGGACCCCTCGAGCCCGTGGGTGTTGCTCTTGTCGGCCATCGCGTAGACGCGCAGGAAGTCGGGACGGGTCTTCGACTCCACTCGGAGGACGGTGGCGCCGTGCTCGGCGAAGTAACGGGTGGCGATCGGCCCGGCGGCGCCGCTCCCGAACTCCAGGATGCGGGTGCCGGACCACGCGCCGCGCGTTGCGCCGCCTGCGGCTCCGGGGTCCTGTCCCTCAGGGTCCCTCCCGGTGGGACCTTCCCCGCTTCGCGGGGCCCCGCCCACCGGGCCCCTCCCTACGGGCCACCCCTCCGCCTCCGGCGTCGCGGGCTCGCTGCGCTCGCCAAGCACACGCGGCCTGGCCGGGGCAGCGGCGCCGTCGGTCGACGTCACCCGCGCGAATGACAGGGGAAAGCGTTCGACGCCGGCGAAGGGGCCGAAGAAGCTGCGGGACGCGAGCTGGGCGCTGGCGTAGAGCTCCTTGGGGGAGTTGGCCGGGGCGAGCATGAGGTTGGTCTCGCACGCCACCTCGTAGAGCTCGGCCATCGTCCGCTGCTCGAAGTAGCGGGCTATCGGCGCCTCGATCTCGCGCAGCTCCTCGTCGGAGATGGCGAGGTGGTTGTACGTGGTCCAGTCGCGCTCGGAGAGCGCGGGGCTGTCGAGGCCCGCTTCCTCGACAAGCCGTGTGATCGTCTGCAGGTTCGGCACGCGCGCCTTGCCACCCCGCAACCCGAACGACACGTAGCCGTCGGCGCAGGGCCAGATCTCACGCGTGCGCCCGATGGCGGCGCCCGTACGCCGGCCGCGGAAGCCGGCTCGGGCGAACCGGCCGCCGGCGCCCATGTTGGCGACGAGCACGACCTCCTGCATCGAGACGTCGACCCGCTGGGGCCGCACGCCCGACGCCAACGCGGTGAGCGCCGCGAACGCGGCCTCCGGACCGGCGTGGCACCAGGCCGACGGTTCCGTGCAGCGCACCGGTGCGCGGTCGGGGTCGCCAGTGGCGTACATGTTGCCGCTCGCGGCCATGACGCCGAGGTCGCTCGCCCGCCAGCCCGAGCGCGGGCCGTCGAGCCCGAACGGGGTGACGCTGACCCACACGGCGCGTGGCGCGAGCGACGGGTCGAGCTCGGGCGCGCCCGGCCACCCCGGTGTGTCGAGGACGACGTCGGCCTCGGCCAGCACCGACCTCAGCGACGACTCGTCGACCGCGGTCTTGCCCGCATCCCAGGCCAGCCGGTCGATGTCGCGGCCGCGGCCGGGGTGGTCGAACAAGCGAACATCGGCCCCCAGGTCGCCCAGGATGCGCGCCGCCATCTGCGCCGGTTCACCCGCGAGGTCGACGACCCGGAGGCCGGCGAGGAGCCCCTCAGTCACTGGCTGTAAGGGGACGCGCGCGGCGGGCGGTACGGGCGCGGAGCGGTGGTGGCGCCGGTGGGTCGCAGACCGGGCAGCGCTCGAGGCGCCGCGCGCGTGCCGGTGAGAGCGGGCGGGTTTCCTTTCCGACGGTCAGCACGCAGCCGGGGCGGTGATAGAGGCGGGCATGGTCGGCGACGACCGGCGGTCCGTGACCGCGCTCCCTCCGGGCCGCTCCCGCGGTCGCGACCGCGAGCTCGGAGGGCGGTCCGGCGCGGCGACCGAAGCGCTCGCGCGCCTGGGCTACGCCGTCGCGTATCTGCTCGACCAGGCCGTGGGGGTTCTGGGCCAGCCCGATGCCGCCCAGCCCGAAGGTCACGTACAGCAGCGCGGACAGCTGTCCGTGGAAGACGTTCTTGAACACGACGTTCTGTAAGAAGAAGGGCTGGTTCACGATCGGGAACACCAGCTGGAAGAGCGCGGCGCCGAGGAGCGCACCCGGCCAGCGGCTGATGCCGCCGATCACCGCGAGCGCAAGGAAGATCAGCGAGAGCTGCGTGAGGTAGTCGGTGGTGATCGCCCGGCCGCGGGCGCCGGCGAACACGGCACCGCCGAGACCGGCGAGGAACGCGGACAGGCAGAAGGAGACGAGCTTCAAGCGGGCGACGCTCGACCCGACGCTCGTGATGCCGGTCTGGCTGTCGCGCATGGCCGCGAGCGCGAGCCCGGTCTTCCCGCGCCGCAGGTTGCTCACGAGCAACGCGCACACGCCGAAGACGGCGAGGCCCATGAAGTAGTACGCCCGGTCGCTCCGCACGAGGTGCGGGCGCGCGATCACCACGCCGATCAGCCCGTTCGAGAAGCTGTGCGTGGTGAAGGCGACCTGGTCCATCACCGCGCCGAAGGCAAGGGTGGCCAGTCCGAGGAAGAGCGGCGGCAGCGCCGTCGCGCGCGAGGCCAGCATGGCGCCGATCGGGACGGTGAGGAGGGCGGCGAGCAACGCGGCGAGGAAGAACGACATGTGGTGGTCGGCGACGAGGTGCGCCGACACGAACGCGGCGAAGCCGGCCAGCGCGCCCTGGCACAGCGAGATCTGACCGGCGTAGCCGGCGAGTACCACCAGCGACAGGAAGATCAGCGCCATCCCCGGAACCAGGGCGAGCTGCTTCTGCCACGCGCCGCCCAGGATCTTCGACATCGTTCCGGTGAACGCGTATGTCGGCACGACGAGGACCGCGGCGAGGATCGCCACGCGAGCGAGGCGCTGGCGCGGCGAGCGGGTGACGGTCTCCATCGGTCGGACCCGGGGCGCGCTCGTCGCCGCACCGGTCGGCCAGCGGATCGGGAGGAGCAGGAACAGGAACAGGACGATGAACGGGATGCTCGGCTGCAGCACCCGCGCCACCTGGGACGAGGTGTGTTGCTGGACGAGGAACTGGGCCATGCCGATGCCGATGCCGCCTGCGAGAGCGAGGGGCAGGCTCTGGAGAACGCCGACGACCGCGGCCGCGGTGGCGGCGATGACGAGGAACGTCAGCGTGACGGTGTCGAGGCTGCCGTAGAACGGAGCAATGAGGATGCCGGCCAGTGCCGCGAACCCGGTTGCGACGGCCCACGAGATACCGGCCACCCGGTTGGAGTTGACGCCCATCAGCTCCGACACCTCGGCGCGGTCGACGACGGCGCGCATGCGGATCCCGAGCGGGGAGTACCGCAGGAATGCGAGAAGAGCGGCGCACAGCGCGAGCACGATGAGGATGGTTGCCACCTCGGGCAAGGTGGCGTGGACGCCGCCCACGGTCCACCGGTGGCGGGGGAACAGGCTGTGCGGGGTGAGCGTGGTGGCCGAGCCCCACACGACGCCGGCGAGGCCGAACAGCGCGATGAGAAGTCCGATGGTCGCGACGATCTGGACGACGGTTCCGGCCGCGCGCAGCTGGCGGAACAGCGCGGCGTGGAGGAGCCACCCGAAGGCGGGCGCGAGGACGCCCACGACGAGCAGCAGTGCCACCACGGCGGGCAAGTGCCAGCGCTGGTCGTAGTGGCCCACGACCAGCTTCAGCTGTCCGCCCTGGACGAGCTGGAAGTAGACGTAGGCGAAGAACATCCCGAGCGCGCCCTGGGCGAAGTTGAAGACGCCGGACGTGCGGTACGTGAGGACGAGGCCGAAGGCGTCGAGGGCGTAGATGCCGCCCACGACCGCCCCAAGGAACAACGTCGAGACCAGCGCCGACACCGCGGGAATTCTCCTCGGGTTCGCCAGTAGGGTTCCGCATCGTGGCACAACGAGGCTGGGTCGGTTGGCTCGCCGACAACAAGGCCGCGTCCGCGGGGATCGCTGTGAGCCTCGTGATCGCCCTCATCGGCGTGGGAGTGGTGGCCGCGCGCAGCGGGAACGGCAAGAAGAAGGGAACGAGTCTGCAGGCCGGGGCGGAGGGCGCGACGACGACGGCCGTCGGCCAGGTGGCGCCCCTCGGCGGCACGGTCACGTCGGTGCCGGGCGGCCAGACCGGCGCGTCCACGGGCGCAGCCGTGCCGAAGGGCACGAAGGTTGCCGGCACCACGACGGGCGGCGCGACCACGACCGGCGGCAGCACGGCGACGACGCCCGGCGGGTGCACGCCGCAGGACGACAAGGAGACCGGCATCACCAGGTCCGACGTGCGGGTCGGCCAGATCGTGAGCGACGTCAGCCAGCTGCCGGCCCAGCTCAAGCCCAACTACGAGGGACTGCAGGCGTACGTCCACATGGTCAACGCGCAGGGCGGAGTCTGCGGGCGAAAGATCGTCATCGACTACAACAACGACCAGTCGAACCCGGCGACGCACCACTACTCGTTAATGATCCACAAGGACTTCGCCTTCGTGGCCAACTCGTCGCTCATCGACAGCACCGACTACCAGAGCGACGCCCCGTTCAACCCGACGTTAAAGGACAACGGCGAGTTCGTCCCCGACATCGGCGGTCTGGCCTACAGCTATGGGCGTAACCAGTCGCCGTTGTTCGCCGGCACCGTCGGGAGCCTGTCGCCGAGCCTCACGGGCGGTGGCATGTTCCGCACCATGGTCAACGAGGCCAAGACCGTGCCTCACGGGCCCTGCAGGAACGCGGGCGTCGTGTACCTGGTCGAGCCGACCGGCGCCTCCGAGGACCAGGGCAAGCTCGGGCAGGCCGCGCTGTTACAGCCCTGGGGTGCGAACTTCGGCGCCTCCCACGTCAAGCTCTACCAGGCCAGCCTGGCCGAGCCGTTAACGGTCTACGAGCAGACGGTGGCGCAGATGATCGCGGACGGCGTGAACTGCGTGTTCACCTACTCCGACCTCGGCTCCGACATCAACCTCGTCAAGGCGATGGAGAACCGCGGTGTCTGGCCGCCCGACAAGTGCACGGGCCCGACGTGCTTCGCCCTCACCTATGTGCCGTTCGCCGCCTACGACCCGAAGTTCATCCGCGATGCAGGTGACGCCAGCCACTCGGTGCTCACGTTCATCCCGCACGTGCCGGTCAACGAGACCGGCTCGCCCGCAATGCAGACGTACCTCAAGTGGCTGAAGACGGTCCCCGGAGCCGAGGTCAGCACATTCTCGTTGATCGGCTGGACGAGCGGCGAGATGTTCGTGGAGGCGATGAACGCCTGTGGTGGCGCACCGACGCGCGCGTGCGTCATCGACTACTGGCACAAGAAGCAGGGCTACACGGCCGGTGGCCTGCTCGGTGCGATCACACCGTTCAAGTCGACGCGCGTCGACTGTTCCGGCGGCTGCGGCAACTTCGCGGGCAAGGGCGTCTACAACTTCAAGTGGATCTTCACGTGCTCGGTGATGCTGCGCGTCGAGAACCGCAACGGGAAGGTCGACTTCTACCGCCACACGCCGGCCACCGGGTATTCGTGCGACACGCTCCAGGTGGCCCGCGGCAAACCTGCATGAGAGATGACTGACGGGGTCGACCCGCTCCGGGTCGAAGAGGTCTCGGTCAGCTTCGGGGGGCTGCGGGCGCTCGACGACGTGTCGCTGCGTGTCCCCGCCGGCGGCATCATCGGCCTGATCGGCCCGAACGGGGCAGGGAAGACGACGCTGTTCAACGCCGTTACCGGCGCCGTCGACCCGGTGCGGGGTGCCGTGTGGCTCTTCGGGCAGGACGTGACGCGGTGGGCGCCCCACAATCGGGCCCGCCTGGGGGTGGGGCGTACGTTCCAGCGGCTCGAGCTGTTCGGCTCGCTCACGGTCAAAGAGAACCTGGTGGTGGCGGCGGAATCGCACGCCGGCCGCGGCGGGTTGCTCTCCGACCTGCTCGCGCTCCCGGCGTCGATCGAGACGCGGGCGGCCGCCGAGGAGCGAGCAACGGCGGTGCTCGCCGAGCTCGGTCTCGACGGCCACGCCGACGCGGTCGCGGGTGAGCTGCCTACCGGGCTGTCCCGCCTGGTGGAGCTCGGCCGCGCGCTTTGCACCGAGCCCCGGCTGCTCCTGCTCGACGAGCCGTCGTCGGGCCTGCGGGCGCAGGAGTCGCGCAAACTCGCCGACTATCTCCGCGACACGCGCGAGCGGCGAGGCACGAGCGCGCTTGTTGTCGAGCACGACATGGCCTTCGTGCTCGGACTGTGCGACTACGTGTACGTGCTCGACTTCGGCCGGCTCCTGGCCGAGGGGACGCCGGCGGAGATCCGACGCGACCCGGCCGTGCAGGCGGCGTACCTGGGAGAGGACACGGAAACACATGCCGGCAGCGCTGCTGGAGGTTGAGGACCTCTCGGTCGCCTATGGCCGGATCAGCGCGCTCGACGGCGTCGACCTGGTCGTGCCCGATGGCAGCGTGGTGGCCCTGCTCGGCCCCAACGGCGCCGGGAAGTCGACGCTGCTGAAGGCCGTTGCCGGGTTGGTGCCGCCCATCGCCGGGCGGGTGGTGCTGGCGGGCGAATCCCTCGAGGGCGTGCCCGCGCACTGCCGCGCGGACCTCGGCGTGTGCCTCATACCGGAGGGCCGCGGGATCTTCCCGTCCCTCACGGTCGCCGACAACCTCGACGTCGCCCTCTCCAGCCACGACGAGGGGATGCGCCGCGTCGTCGACTACTTCCCGGTGCTCGGGGAACGCCGTGCCCAGCTGGCCGGGACACTCTCGGGTGGCGAACAGCAGATGCTCGCCCTCGCGCGGGCGGTGGGCGCGCAGCCCCGGCTGCTGATGGCCGACGAGCTCTCGCTCGGCCTCGCGCCGCTGCTGGTGCGCACCATCGCCGAGACGCTCGAGCGGGTCCACGAGGAGGAGAGCCGCACCATCCTGCTCGTCGAGCAGTACGCCACCCTTGCCCTCCGCCTCGCCGACCTGGTCTACATCCTCAATCGGGGCCGGCTGGTCTGGGCGGGCGAGCCCGACGAGCTGCGGGCCTCGAAAGTCCTGGTAGAGAGCTACTTGGGCGGGTAAGCACAGGGAAACCGGCTTGATTCGTCGAAGTCTGAGACGGGGGAGGTGGGCTGCGGGAGTGGGATGGCGGCGATTGGTCCGGCGCCTCTCGTTCGTTTTCGCGGCCGTTTTGGCCGTCGCGGCCCTGACGCCGGCGCTGGCGCACGGCGACACCGTCGACGAGTCGCACCGGCCCACGGTGTTCGCGGGCATCGGCGCCGCCACCGGCGTGCACCAGGAGTTCAACGGCAACGCCGGGCTGGCGGCCACCGTCGAGCCGGTGCACGGGAGCCTGCCGGACGGGCTGGTCGACTTCGGCTCCGACGTGTCCCGAGCCCGCGCCGCCACCTACTACCCGGGCGCCACTGTCGCGGGTGCCGGCGAGCTGTGGTGCGGCCAGGTCGCGCCCATCTTCCCGTTCCCGAACCCCGAATGCCCGCTGCCGGCGTTCCCGACAACCGTGGACGTGCCGACGCCCGATGGCAAGCCCGACGCTAGCAGCACCACCTCACAGGATGTCAGCGGGAACGGGCCGGTCGATTTCACGGCGAGCTACGCCCGCGCCCACGCCGACCGGAAGTACGCGTCGAGCGACGCGGTCGACAGCGGCTACGACAGCAGCGGGACACCCGCCCAGGCCGCGGCCGTCCTCGACTTCCGGCGCGCGGCGGCCGCCCTTCTCCGCGGTCCGGTCGCGGCGAGCGCGGTGAAGGCGCAGGCGAGCGACAGCAGCGCTGCCCACGCCGACGAGTCCGAAATACACGTCCGCGCCGACTTCCCGGCCAAGGACCCGAGCTTGCTCGTGATCACGGCCACCGCCGTCACCAAAGGCGTGTCGATGTTCGGCGGCACCGTCCACGTCGACTCGATCACGACCCAGTCGGTGTACCAGACCAACGGCAAGTCGCCCCCGGTGCACCATGACACGGTTCGTGCCAGCGGCACGACGGTCGCAGGCCAGCCCGCCACCATCGACCAGAACGGCGTGACGATCCTCGGCAACAACGAGGCCAAGCCCGTGCTCGACGCCCTGAACGCCGCCTTCGGGTTAGCCCTCAAGGGGGCCGGCACCACGATCCGGCTCGTCTCTCCCAGCCAGTCGGCCGCCAAGGGCGGCCCGCCGCCCGCGCTCAGCTCGGTCGCCTTCGGCACCCACTGCAGCGCCGGCGAGGCCGACGGCGTGCAGTACTACCAGAAGGCCGACCTGTCCTCGGTGCCCCTCGGGCAGGCGTACTACACCAACATCACGCTGGGCAGCGCGTGCACCGACGGCTACGCGGGCGCGGGGGTCGGGAAGCCGGCGCTGCCGACCGTGCCGGCCGTGACGGTCCCCGGCGCCGCTCCCGCGTCGCCGCCGGCCGCCGGCACGTCACCTTCCTCGGGCGCGTCGGAGACGGCGCTGCCCGTGGTCGGCACCCCCCAAGCCCGCGCGACCGGCGGCCTCGCGGCCTTTCTCACCGACGAGAAGTACAGCCTCAGGATGCTGTACCTCGCGTTGGCGCTCGCATGCATCGGACTTGCCCTCGGCTGGCGCGTGCCGTCGCGCCTGTCGAGGCACTGACACAGGAGCTCCGCATGGCCAGCTCGTCGATCCCGCTCGACTCCTCCCTCGCCGGGAGCACTCGCGACACTGCCGGCGCGCCCGAAGGGGGCGCGTCGTGGCGATGGGAGGTGATCCGGCCCTACGCCGGGTGGGGCCTGGCGGTGCTGGGTGCCGTGTTCATCGTCGTCGGGTGGATCGGGATCTCGGGCGAGTCGCTCGTGGCCAAGCAGATGCCGTATCTGATCTCGGGCGGCGGCGGCGTGGCTCTCGTCGGGCTGGGCGTGCTCTTCCTCGGCACCGAGGAGCGGCAGCGTGACCGGGCCCGGATCGACCAGCTCGAGGCGATGGTGGCCGACCTCCATTCCGTGCTGCTCGTCCGCGCGGACGGTCGCGAACCGCAGGCGTCCGGCGCGTCGCCCGCTGCTGACGGCGGGAACGATGCGCTCGTCGCCCTGCCGGTCGGTCAGAGCTTCCACCGGTCCGACTGCGTCATGGTGCAGGGCAAGTCCAACGCCGAGCCGATCACAGCGCGCGAGGTCCAAGCGCGCGGGCTCAAGCCGTGCCGGCTGTGCGAGCCGACACTGGAGGAGAGCGACTCCCGCACGTGATCTGGGTCCAACTCACCGTCGTCGGCGTCGCCATCGGCGCGATCTACGCGCTGGCCGGGATGGGCCTCGTGCTCACCTACAAGGCCACCGGGATCTTCAACTTCGCGTACGGCGGCATCGCCATGCTCGTGGCCTACATGTACTGGCAGATGCGGTCGCAGTGGCACTGGCCCCTCGTGATCGCGGCGCCGATCGCCCTTCTCGTCGTGGGCCCCGGCATCGGCGTGCTCCTCGAGCGGGTCGTGTTCCGGCCGCTCGAGCGTAGGGGGGCCTCGACGCCGGAGAAGCTGGTGGCGACGCTCGGCGTGTTCCTGCTGTGCCTCGGTCTCGCGTTCAAGATCTGGACGGGCATCGTCCGCCAGGGGTCGCGGATCGTGAGCGGGCGCTCGCTGCAATTCGGCGGCAACGTGCGGCTCGGCTTCGACCAGCTGTTCGTCCTCGTGTTCACCCTCGTCGTCTGCGTGCTGCTGTGGATGCTGTTCAGCCGCACCCATATCGGCACCGAGATCCGCGCCGTGGTCGACCGGCGCGAGCTGGCCGAGCTGTCCGCCATCGACGCGAACCGGGTGGCGCGCATCTCCTGGGCGTTGGGCTGCGGGCTGGCCGGCGCGACGGGTGTGCTGCTCGCGTCGGGCTCGCCGCTCGACCCGTACCACTTCACCCTGCTCGTAGTCGAGGCGTTCTCGGTCGCGGTGGTGGCTCGCCTCGTGAGCCTCCCGGTCGCCGTCGCCGCTGGTGTGCTGCTGCTCGGCGTGCTCCAGAGCCTGTTGAGCCGGGTCGACTTCGGCCACGTGCCGTTCACCGGCATCCACTTCAGCCACGGCTGGACCCAGGCCTTGAACAGCCTGAAGGGCGCCAACATCTCGGCGTTCATCCTCGTCGTCGCCCTGATCGTCGACCGCCGCCTCGACGACGTCGGCGGTGGCTCGAGCACGACGGGTCTCGTCTCGCGCACGATGGGTGGACGCGCGCGGGCGCGGAGCCGCTCGGGATGGGTGGTCCCGGCGCTCGTCGGCGCGGCGGCAGTCCTGTTGCCGTTCTTCATCGACACGATCACCCTGCCCTACGCGCAGATCACCGTCGCGCTGGCGATCACGTTCACATCGATCGTGTGCATCACCGGGTTCGCCGGCCAGATCACGCTGTTCCAGGCGGTGGTGGCGGGCTTCGGCGCCTTCATCGCCGCCCGCGTCAACATCTCGTTGGGCGTTCCCGTGCTCGTGGCAATTCCTATCGGCGGGCTGGCGGCGACGCTGCTGGGCATCGCCACCGGCTTCCCCGCCCTCAAACGGCGCGGTCTGTTCCTGGGACTGACGACGCTGGCCGTCGGGCTGTTCGTGCACAGCTTCGTGTTCGACAACCAGATCTTCGCCGGTGGTGCCCAGGGCATCCGGGCGAACCGGCCGGGCCTCTTCGGGCTCTCGTTCGACAGCCCCCGCTCCTTCTACTGGTTCGAGCTGGTCGTCGCCGGACTCATGCTGCTGCTGGCGCGCAACCTGCGCAGCGGCCGGCTCGGCCGCGTACTTGCCGCCATGCGCGACTCCGACACCGCGGCGCGCTCCATCGGCGTCGACCTGCGCGCCTACAAGCTGTTCATCTTCGGTGCCAGTTCGTTCATCGCGGGGGTTGGCGGCTGCCTGCTGGCCGAGCAGGCGCGCGTGTTCAACGCCGTCACCGGCTACGACCTGTTCACCAGCCTGTTCTGGTTCGTGGTCGTCATCGTGGCCGGCGTCGGCTCGATCGGCGGCTCGACCACCTCGTCCACGTCGACGGGCTCTCGCAGCTGCTGGTCGCGCTCGGCGCCCTGTTCATCGGGTATCTGCCCGGCGCGTCCCTCGTCGGCATGCTGAGCAGGATCGCCTCATCGATGCGCGCGCCCGCGGGCGCCGCGCCGGTGGCGACCGGCGCTCGGCCGGGTGTGGCGCGACCTCTGCCGGCGGCCGCTGCGGGCGTCGCCGGCAACGGGCACGGCGACCTGATGCCGTCACCGTTGGCCCTTCGCCTGCTCGAGGAGGCACGGTCGGGATGAGCGCGGTCGACCTCAGCGAGCCGGTGAGCACGACGCTGCTCGAGGCGCGCGAGATCTCGATGCAGTTCGGCGGGCTCCTCGCTGTCGACGACGTGTCGCTCGCGGTGCCGGCGGGGGAGATCACGGCCCTCATCGGCCCCAACGGGGCGGGGAAGACCACCTTGTTCAACTGCCTCGCCGGGCTGCTCCGTCCGACCCAGGGGCGCGTCGTTCTCGACGGCGCCGACGTCACCGATGTCGAGACCCACCAGCGGGCCCGCCTGGGCATGGGGCGAACGTTCCAGCGGCTCGAGATCTTCACCGGCATGACAGTGTTCGAGAACCTGCAGGTGGCGGCCGAGGCCGGTCGACCGTTCGAGGTCTTCCTCGACGCGCTGCGCCTGCGGCACCCGGAGGACCCCTCGGTGGTCTCGTTCGTCGAAGAGGTGCTCGACGAGGTGGGGCTGGCGTGGGCCGCAGACACGCCGGCCGGCGACCTGCCCACCGGCGTGCTCCGGCTGGTGGAGCTGGGACGCGCCATGTGCACCCGGCCCAAGGTCCTGCTCCTCGACGAGCCGGGCAGCGGGCTCGACTCGCACGAGACCGAGGTGCTGCAGCAGATCCTGTCGCAGGTGGCGGGGCGCGGCGTCGGCATCCTGCTGATCGAGCACGACGTCGACCTCGTCATGGCCGTGTCGCGCACGGTGCACGTCATGGAGTTCGGGCGGCTCATCGCCAGCGGCAGCCCGTCTGAGATCAGCGGCAACGACGCGGTGCGGGCGGCGTACCTCGGGACCGAGGAGGGGGCCGGTGCCGGCGCTGCTCGAGCTTGATCGCGTCACCGCCGGCTACGGCAAGGTGGAGGTGCTCCACGAGCTGTCGGTGGCCGTGCCGGCGGGTTCGGTGGTGGCGCTGCTCGGCTCCAACGGCGCCGGGAAGACGACGACCCTGCGGGCGATCGCAGGGTTGCTCCCGCTCTGGCGCGGCCGCATCCGCCTCGAGGGCGAGCGGCTCGACGGGCGCTCGGCGTTCGAGGTGGCGTCGCGCGGTGTGGTGATGATCCCCGAGGGGCGAGGGATCTTTCCGGGGCTCAGCGTCCGCGACAACCTCGCCGTCAGCGCCCACGCCTCGCACCGCCAACGGTCCGAGCGTGAGGAGCGCCTCGAGCGCTGCCTCGAGACCTTCCCCCGGCTCGGCGAGCGGATCGACCAGCGGGCCGGAACGCTCTCGGGTGGCGAGCAGCAGATGCTGGCGCTGTCGCGAGCGCTGCTCACCGACCCCAAGGTCCTGCTGCTCGACGAGATCTCGATGGGCCTCGCGCCCACGATCGTCGAGCAGCTCTTCGAGCACGTCGACGGACTGCGGCGGCTCGGCGTCACCATCGTGCTCGTCGAGCAGTACCTCACCTACGCGCTGCGGCTGGCCGACATCTGCTACCTGCTCGCCAAGGGCCGGGTCACCTTCGCCGGCGAGCCCGACGAGCTCGTCGACAGCGAGGTCCTCACCAGCTCCTACCTCGGCGTCGGGTAATCACGCGCGCGGTCAGGGCCGGCATGAGTAGGTGACGGTGACCTCGGGGGTCGCAACTGCGACCGTGCCGTAGAGCGGTCACCTGGCCGTGAACGCGGCCACCAACGCGGCCGCCTCCTCGTCGCCCACGCCGCCGAGCTCGAGATCCAGATGCACCGAGTTGAAGACGGTGAGGTCGCTGCGGACTGGCCGCGACCTGTCGATCGTGCCCGAGATGCGCGCCGTTACCTGGCTCAGCCCGGTGCCGCGTTCGCGGGCGATCACCTCGACGAGCTCGACGCCGCAGGACGCGACCGCCGCCAAGAACAGCTCTCCGGGTGTGATGGCCTCGCCCGGGCACCCGTTCTGCACGGGGCCGTCGACGACCAGGTGCTGGTCGCGGGCGCTGACCAGCACCCGCCCGAACGCGCTCGTCGATCGGGCCTCGGCCGAGTACTCCCGGACATCGGATGCAGCCATGGCGGGCCTCCCTGTGCTTGGTCTGTCGCGGCTGGGCACCGATGAGCTCGAGCCGTGGGCGACGTCATAGCTCTTGGGAACGTCGAGAGTGGGGAGGATCGCGCCCATGGCTGTCTACGTGCTGCTCCACGGCGCCGGCTCCGACTCCTGGTACTGGCACCTGGTGGCGCCCGAGCTTCGGGCACGGGGCCACGACGTGGTGGCGCCCGACCTGCCGTGCGACGACGACTCGGCCGGGTTCGCCGAGTACGCAGATGCCGTCGTCGACGCGATCGGCGATCGCCGCGACCTCGTGCTCGTGGCTCAGTCGATGGCCGGGTTCACGGCGCCGCTCGTGTGTGTGCGGGTGCCCGTGAGCCTCTTGGTGCTCGTCGCCGCCATGGTGCCGGTGCCGGGGGAATCGCCGGGGGACTGGTGGGCCAACACCGGCTGGGAGCAGGCGCGGAACGAGCAGGCCGCGCGCGACGGGCGCTCGATCGACGGGGACTTCGACCCAATGGCCGAGTTCTTTCACGACGTCCCGCCCGAGTTGGCGGCCGAGGTGATGGCGAGAGGTCAGCGGGCACAGTCGGATACCCCGTTCGAGAAGCCGTGGCCGCTCGAGGCGTGGCCGGATGTGCCGACGCGCTTCCTGCTGTGTCGGGACGACCGCTTCTTCCCGGCGGCGTTCATGCGCCGGGTGGTGCGCGAGCGCCTCGGGATCACCCCCGACGAGATGGACGGTGGCCACCTCCCCGCCCTCGCGCGCCCCACGGAGCTCGCCGAGCGATTGGAGACGTACCGAACCGGGTTGGTGAGGTAGGAAGCCCTCGTCCGCGTCGGCTTCGCGCTCCTCGTCGTCCTCGCCCAGCCTCAATTGAGCGCGGGCGGCGCGCGCTCGGTTCGCTCGGGCTCCGACCACGTCCAGGCGCCGGGCCGCCCACCAAGACGCCAGCCGAAGACGGTCTTGAGGGCGTGGTGGAAGCTGCAGAGCCGGGCGAGGTTCTCGAAGGTGGTGAGCCCGCCCGCTAACCGCGGCTCGATGTGGTCGATCTCGAGGAACCGGCTCACCTCACAGCCCGGCACGCAGCACACCGGGTCGCGGGCTTCGATGGCGGTGCGCAGCTTGGCCGGGATGTAGCGGGACTGATGCGCCACGGCGCGCACGTCGGCCCCGTCGGTGACGATCACCTTGAGGTAGGCGTCCTCGGCCAGGGCCCGGGCCGTGGCCACCGGCACCGGGCCCACGCCCGCGATCTCACAGACCTCGGCGCCCTCGGTATGGCCCCGGACCATCGCGGCGTGGTCGACCCGCAGGTTGAGGGTGGCCTTGGTCGGGCCGGCCGTCCCCGTCACCAGCTCCAGCAGCGCGTCCGCCGCATAAGCCGCATAGGGCTCGCGCCGCCCGGCCTTGCGGGCCTCGCGGAACACGACGTTCTGGCGGGCCTCCACCAGCGCGAGCAACTTCGCCCCGTCGTCGGGCGCGTAGCGGGCCCGCAAGCACACCGCGCCTTCCTCGTCGCACCAGGACTGCAGGTAGCGCCGGCGCCGGATGCGCTCCTGCCACTCGACCTCGTCGGTCGCGGCCGCGGCCACCACCCGCCGGCACTCGTCCTTGAGCGCGCGCAACGGCTCGCGTTCGGCGAAGGCCAGCAGCTTGGACTCCGAGGACGGCCGCGCTGCGGCCGCCGAGACGACCTCCCGGGCCTGGGCCTCCGACAGCCGGCCGGCCACGAAGGCCTCGCGGGTGGCCGGCAGCTCATCGAGCCGCTTGGCCGTCTCGATCGCGCCCGCCGCGCTGCCGACCGAGGACCCGGTCTTGGCCGCCACCCAGCTCGCGGCCGAGCGGTGTCCCTCGAGGCGCCACTGGTTGGTCTCCTCCACCCGGCGGGCCGCCAGCGCCCGCCCGGCGGCGCCCAGCCG
>VAXF01000116.1 GCA_005888395.1 Actinomycetota bacterium
TCGAACACGGGGACTCCGAACACGTGGTCGACGTGCCCGTGCGAGTAGACGGCCGTGTCGAGGCGCGCGTCCGACCAGCCGCGCACGGTCGCGTGGACCTGCCTCGCGAGCAGCATGCTGCCCGTGTCGACGAGCACGAGACCGGCCTCCGTCGAGAACGCGCTCACGTTGGCGAACGACGCCACGAACGCCGTCGCGCCCGCCACCTCGACGAGCTCCCCGCTCGGTGCGAACGGGTGGTGCTCCTCGATCGACGCCTCGCCCCGCCAGAGCCGGTCGGCCAGCTTTAGCACGCCATCCGCCACCGGCATACCGTACCGACATGAGCGATATGGGTATTTCGAGCGAGCAGGAGCTGGCCGAGCTCATCGACGACCGGTCCGACGACGAGATCAACGAGTTCGTCCAGGCCGCGGGCGTCGACGCCGTCATCGACCAGATCTTCCAGGCCATGAAGGAGCGCTTCGCCCCGGAGAAGACCGGCGGGCAGACGGCGGTGGCCCAGTGGGACATCACCGCGCCCGATGGCACGCACACCCGGTCGGTGACGATGTCGCCCGAAGGCTGCGACGTGACGAGCGGTGCGGCCGACGCTCCAAAGGTCACGCTCGGCATGAGCCTGCCCAACTTCATGCGCTTCATCGCCGGCAAGCTCGACGGCATGCAGGCCTTCATGAGCGGACAACTCAAGCTCGGCGGCGACATGATGTTCGCCACCATGATGCAGGCGTGGTTCGAGCGATGAAATTTGGCGTGATGTTCGCCAATGCGGGTCCGCGGGCGCGTCCGGAGGACGCGGTGGCGATGGCGCAGGACGCGGAAGCGGCCGGGTTCGAGTCGCTCTGGACCGTCGAGCACGTGGTCGTGCCCGCCGGCTACGAGTCGGAGTACCCGTACTCGGCCGACGGCCGCATGCCCGGCGGCGAGGACGCCGACATCCCCGACCCCCTGGTGTGGCTGGCATGGGTCGGCGCGGTCACGACGACGCTGAGGCTGGCCACCGGCATCCTGATCCTGCCGCAGCGCAACCCGGTCGTCCTCGCCAAAGAGCTGGCCACGCTCGACCTCCTCTCAGGTGGGCGGGTGGTGCTCGGCGTCGGCGTCGGCTGGTTGCGCGAGGAGTTCGACGCGCTCGGCGTACCGTTCGAGGAGCGTGCGGCGCGCACCGACGAGTACGTCGAGGCGCTGCGCGTCCTGTGGCGCGACGCGGAGCCGACCTTCCGGGGCCGCTTCGCCGATTTCGACAGGGCCAAGAGCCACCCGAAGCCCGCGCAGGAGGGCGGCATCCCGATCGTCGTCGGGGGTCATACCAATGCCGCCGCACGGCGGGCCGGCCGGCTGGGAGACGGCTTCTTCCCGGGACGCGCGACCACCGACGACCTCACGCCGCTGCTCGACGAGATGCGCAGGGCGGCGAAGGACGCCGGCCGCGACGCCGACGCCATCGAGGTCACCGCGGGTGGCGCCATGGACCTCGACGGCGTGAAGCGCTTCGCGGAGCTGGGTGTCGAGCGCATCGTCGTGCCGCCGTTCGGCTGGGACAGGGAGTCGCTGAAGACGTTCTTCGGACAGTTCCACGACAACGTCATCTCCAAGCTGTGAAGTTCGTCCGCACGCCCGACGAGGCTTTCTCCAACCTGGCCGGCTACCCGTTCGAGCCGCACTACGTCGAAGTTCCCGACGGCGACGGCGGCTCGCTGCGCGTGCACTACGTCGACGAAGGCCCGCGCGACGCGCCGCCGGTGCTCATGCTCCACGGCGAGCCGTCGTGGTCGTACCTCTACCGGAAGATGATCCCCGTGATCACCGGCGCGGGCCTCCGCGCCGTCGCCCCCGATCTCGTCGGATTCGGCCGCTCCGACAAGCCGGTAGCGCGCGACGACTACACCTACCAGCGCCATGTCGACTGGATGAGTGCCGTGCTCGATGCGCTCGACCTGCGAGACGCGACGCACGTCGGACAGGACTGGGGCGGCCTGATCGGTCTGCGCCTGGTGGCCGAGCAGCCCGATCGCTTTTCCCGCGTGGTGGCCGCCAACACGTTCCTGCCCACGGGCGACCGCGATCCCGGTCCCGCGTTCGCGGCCTGGCAGAAGTATTCGCAAGAGACGCCGAACTTCCACGTCGGCGGCATCGTCAAAGGTGGCTGCCGCACCGAGCTCGGCCCCGAGGTGATCGCCGCGTACGACGCGCCGTTCCCCGACGACTCCTACAAGGCGGGTGCCCGCCAATTCCCGATGCTGGTGCCGACGCGTCCCGACGACCCCGCGTCGGAGCCCAACCGCCGGGCGTGGGAGGTGTTGCAGAAGTGGGAGAAGCCGTTCCTGTGCGCTTTCAGCGACAACGACCCGATCACGGCGGGCGGTGACCGCCTCTTCCAGTCGCTCGTCCCAGGGTGCGCGGGCCAGCCGCACACCACGATCGAGGGCGGCGGCCACTTCCTCCAGGAGGACAGAGGCGACGAGCTCGCACGCGTGATCGTCGGCTTCGTCGAGCGCAACAAGGATGTGTCGTGACGGACGGCTTCGCGTCGCGGTACGCACGCACGCTCAGCGCGACCATGGTCGCGGGTCTGGTCGCCGGCTTCGTCGCCGCGGGCATCGGATCGCGCCTCACGATGCGAATCCTCGCGGTGACGACCCACCCACTCCCCGCCGGCTTCCGTACCGAGGCCGAGGCCCAGGTCGGCAAGATCACGACGGGCGGCACCGTGTTCTTGCTGTTGATCGGCGCTGTGCTCGGCGCGGGCGGAGCCCTCCTGTACCTCGCGCTGCGGCGCTGGCTGCCCGGTTCGGGCTGGAGCCGCGGGATCGTGTTTGGCCTCCTCCTCGTCGCCCTCCTCGGCCGCAAGGTCGTCGACCCCGGGAACAAGGACTTCCAGTTCCTCACGCCCAAGCCGCTCGCCCTCGCGCTGTTCTCGTCCCTGTTCATCGCCTTCGGGCTGCTCGTCGTCCCACTCGTGGAGCGCTTCGACCGGGGGTTCCCGCTGCCGTCGTGGCAGCACTGGGCATGGGCCGCCTACCTGCCGCTGGTGCTCGTCGCCCTCCCGCCGATCGGCATCGTCTTCCTGGTGCTGGCCCTCTTCGGCCTCGCGGTGCATCGCCTGCAGCGGTTCGAGACGCTGTCGCGTCTCTGGCGCGGCCGATCCGTCGATGTAGCCGGCCGCGCCATCGTCGGCGTCGGCACCTTGGCGGGGCTCGCGTTTTTCGGCCAGGGGATCGCCGACATCGTCACCAGCTGACGTTCAGGCGAGCCGAACGTCGAGGGCGAGGGTCAGGCAGCGACACCCGCCGCCGGCCTTGAGGAACTCGTCGACGGGCGACTCGACCACCTCGAACCCCCAGCCTTCCAGCAGGCGGCCGACGCGTGCGGGGCAGACGGGCATGATCACCGTCGTGCCGACCACCACCGAGTTGGCGCAGAACGACAGCGCCTCGTCGTCGTCCAGCACGAGTGGCTCGGGCACGAGCGCCTCGACGACCTGCCGGCCGTAGGCGTCCCAGCCGGACGGGGCCACGATCGCCCGGCGGTCGTCGAGCGGGCAGAAGGTGAGGTCGAGGTGGTACAGGCGTGGGTCGACGAGCTCGAGCGAACGGACCGGCAGGCCGAGCAGCTTCGACAGCACGGTGTGGCTGGCCGCGTCGGAGCGGAAGCGGTAGCCCGACAGCAAGACGCCGCCGAACGGCAGCGCGTCGCCGGCGCCCTCGTGGTGAACGTCCTCGGGGAGCGGCGTGATGACGAAGCCGTGTGAGGAGAACCACGCGGCGTCGTGCGCGACCTCCGGCTGCCGCTGCGGATGGCGGAACCGGCTCGGCACGAAGCGGTCGCCCTCGACCAGCCCCGCGTTCGCGGTGAACACCAGGTCGGGGAGCCCGGGCCGAGGATCGAGGACCTCGACATGCGCGCCGGCGCTCTCGACGGTCGCGCGCAGCCGCTCCCACTCGTCGCGGGCACGGTCGAGGTCGACCGGAACCTCTCGGTGCATCCACGGGTTGATCTCGTAGAGCACCCCGAAGTGCTCGGGCGGGCACATGAGGTAGCGCCGGCCCCAGTCGAGCCTCACGGGCAGAGGGCGGCCGCCAGCTCCCGCAGGAACAGCCCGACGTCGGTCACGATGCCGAGGGCCTGATGGCTGCCGCGGTCGGCCAGCTTGGTGACCACGGCCTGGTTGATGTCGACGCAGTACGTCTCGACCCCCGCGGGAAGCAGGTTGCCCGTGGCGATGGCATGGAGCGTCGAGGCCAGCATGAGGGCGACGGTCACCCCCGGCACCAGCGCGCGCATGGCGTCGGCGGCGGCGACCACGTCGGTGATCACATCGGGGAGCGGCCCGTCGTCGCGCAACGAGCCTCCGAGCACGAACGGCACGCGCCGCTTGACACACTCGTACATCACACCACCGCGCACGAACCCGTCCTCGACCGCGGCCGCGATCGAACCTCGTCGCCGGACTTCGTTGATGACCCGCAGGTGGTTGGCGTGGCCGCCCTCCGTGGGCACGCCCTCGCGGATCGACACTCCCAGCGACGTCCCGAGCACGTTGCTCTCGATGTCGTGGGTCGCGAAGCCGTTGCCCGAGAAGAGGACGTCGACCCATCCTTCGCGCACCAGGCGGGCGAGGTCCGGTGCGGCGCCGGTGTGCACCACGGCGGGCCCCGTTACGGCCAGCAACCGTCCGCCGCCGGCCCTCGCCCGACGGATGCGCGCGGCCACCTCGGCGACGAGCAGACCTTTCGGCTTCTCCGAGGACACCTCCGAGGCCATGAACTCGAAGGGGTTGGCGCCCCGGGGGCGCTCGGGTGCCTGCACGCGTACGCCGTCGCCACCGACGACCACCCGGTCGCCGCGCCGCACGCGGTGCATCGGGACCGTGTGCGCCCGGCCGTCGTCGTCGACCACCAGCGCGCAGTCCATCTCGGCGTTCTCGACGTCGACCCAGCGCTCACCCACGCGGACCTGTGTGGGAAGGTTGGTGGTCGAGTAGAAGGCGGCGGGAAGCACGCCGTCGCCGGCGCACGGCTCGAGCGTCGCGTCGACCACGGTCACGCGGTTGGCCCCGTGGACCTGGAGCGCCTCGAGCAACGACGCCAGCGCAGCGTCGTCCGGCGCGCTGACCTCGAGGCGGGCCGTGCTCACGTCGGTGTTGGTCTTGCCGATCTCGACGTCGACCACGCGGTAGTCCCCACCGGCGGCGAGGATCACGTCGAGGACCTTGGCGAAGATCAACGAGTCGATGATGTGACCCTCGAGCTCGACCAGCTCCACGGGCATGTGAGGGAGCGTACCGACCTGTTACGTTCCTGCCGTCATGGGCCAGCCGGTCGGCGTCACCGAGAAGCGCGGTGCGCGCGACGACATCGTGCAGTTCGAGCTCAACCGCAGCCTCACCGGCATGAGCCACGAGCGCTACACCTCCCGCGAACAGGCCGCCGGCACGCGGCCGCCCGACGAGCTTGCCCGCCGGCTCTTCGACCGGGGCGGCGTCGACGCGGTCCACATCTACTCCAACGTGGTCACTGTCGACCTCGCCCCTGGCGCATCCAGCGACGGCATGCTCGACATCATCCGCGACCTCTTCCTCTATTACCGGGAGCCCGCGCCATCGTGAGCACCGTCACCGACGTCGAGATACCGGTGCGCGGTGGCGCCATGCGGGCCGCGCTCGCGCTGCCCGACACCACGCCGGCTGCGGGCGTCGTCGTGCTCCACGAGGCGTTCGGCCTCAACGACGACATCCGCGGCATCGCCGCGCGCTTCGCCGACGAGGGCTACGTGGCACTGGCACCCGACCTGTACACGCCGGGCATCAAGGCGCTCTGCATCGCCCAGGCGATGCTCGCGCTGGCCCGGCGGCGGGGCGCCGCGCTCGACCGGGCGGCGAGCGCGCGCGACTGGCTCGCCGCACGGCCGGACGTGGACGGCGACCGGATCGGCGCCGTCGGGTTCTGCATGGGTGGAGGGTTCGCGCTCCTGCTCGGATCGGCCGGCGGCCTTCGAGCGACCTCGGTCAACTACGGCGACGTACCCAAGCAGGTCGACCAGCTCCGCGGCGTGTGCCCCGTGGTGGGCTCATACGGCGCGGACGACAAGCGGCTCGTGCCCGCAGCGCGCCGTCTCGAGTCGTTCCTGACCGAACTCGGGGTGCCTCATGACGTCAAGGTCTACGACGGCGCCGGCCACAGCTTCCTGAACCGCGACCACCCGGCGTGGGCGGACAAGACGTTCGGCCGCATGATGCCGATCGCCTACGACGCCGACGCGGCCGAAGACGCGTGGCGTCGCATCCTCGCCTTCTTCGCCGACCACCTGCGCGGTGGCTCCTAGAGCTGCAGGCTCTTGGTCTCGAGGTACTCCTCGAGGCCGTACCGGCCGAGCTCGCGGCCGTTGCCCGATTGCTTGTAGCCGCCGAACGGCGCCACCGGGTTGAAGCTGCCGCCGTTGACGTCGACCTGGCCGGTGCGCATCCGCTTGGCGACCTTCTTCGCCCGCTCCGGATCGCCTGACCACACGCCGCCGGACAGCCCGTAGACGGTGTCGTTGGCGATGCGGACGGCGTCGTCCTCGTCGTCGTAGGGGATGATCGACAGCACCGGCCCGAAGATCTCCTCTTGGGCGATCGTCATGTCGGGACGGACGTCCGAGAAGACCGTGGGCCGCACGAAGTAGCCCTTGTCGAGGCCCTCCGGCAGGTCGGCGCCGCCTGTGAGGAGCTTGGCCCCTTCGTCGACGCCTTTCTTGATGTAGCCGCGCACGCGTTCGAGCTGAGCCGCCGACGCGAGCGGGCCGAGGTTGGCCTCACCGCCGAAGGGGTCGCCGGGACGGAAGCTCTCGGCCGTCTTCACCGCGAGCTCCTCGACCTCGGCCAGCCGCTCGCGGGGCACGAGCATCCGGGTCCACGCGATGCAGGTCTGGCCCGAGTTCATGTAGCAGTTGCTGACGCCCGTGCTCACCGCGCGCTCGAAGTCGGCGTCGTCGAGGATGACGTTGGCCGATTTGCCGCCGAGCTCGAGGGCGACGCGCTTGATGGTCTGGGCGCCGAGCTCGGAGACGCGCTTGCCGGCGCGCGTCGACCCGGTGAACGAGACCATGTCGACGTCGGGATGCGCCGCGATCGCCTCGCCGACCACGGGGCCGTAGCCGGTGACGAGGTTGAACACACCGGCGGGGAGGCCGACCTCGTCGATGACCTCGGCGAGGATGAACGCGCTCAGCGGTGCCACCTCGCTCGGCTTCAGCACCACCGTGCAGCCGGCGGCGAACGCCGGCGCGACCTTGGCGACGACCTGGTGCAGCGGGTAGTTCCACGGTGTGATGCACCCCACGACGCCGATCGGCTCGTGGACCACGAGGGAGTTGCCGATCTGCTCCTCGAACGGGAACTCGCCGACGATCTGGGCGAACGAGCCCATGACCATGGTCGGCAGCCCGGCCTGGATCATCATCGACAGGTTGAGCGGCATGCCCACCTCGGCGGTGACGATGTTGGCGATGTCGCCCATGCGCGCGCTCAGCCCCTCCTGCAGCCGCTGGAGGTACTTGGCCCGCTCCTCGACCGGCGTCGCGGACCACGCGAGGAA
Organism: Actinomycetota bacterium; assembly: GCA_005888395.1. Classification (GTDB taxonomy): domain Bacteria; phylum Actinomycetota; class Acidimicrobiia; order Acidimicrobiales; family AC-25; genus AC-25. The sequence goes on from VAXF01000116.1 coordinate 7,578, forward strand.
GGCCGTCCTCGCCGCCGCCACCGCGTTGTCGACGTCGGCTGCCGTGCCCTCTGGAACGGTGCCGATGACCTCCTCGGTGGAGGCACTGATGACGTCGATGGAGCCCTTCCCGGTGGATGGCACCCACGACCCGTCGATGTACAGCCGATCACGCTTGTCCATGCCCAGGAGGCTAGCCCCGCGGCGTGCGACGATGTTCCGTCGTGGGCCGCCCGTTCCGCTTCGACCGCAGCTGGCGGTTCGAGGTCGGGCGGGAGGCCCTGTGGCTGGTGCTCGCCCGCACCGACGAGTTCCCGCGCTGGTGGACGTGGCTGCGCCGGTTCGAGGCCGGCGACGGCCTGGTCGTCGGCTCGGTGGCACGGTGCGTCGTCCGCCCGCCTCTGCCCTACGTCCTGCGCTTCGACGTCGCCGTCGAGCGGGTGGTGCCGGCGGCGTTGGTGGAGACGACGGTCAGCGGTGACATCGAGGGCCCCGCCCGGCTCGAGCTGTCGGGGGACGGCGACAGGGCCGAGGCCCGGCTGGTGTGGGAGGTCGAGGTGCGCGACCCGCTGCTGCGCACCGCGGCGC
>VAXF01000102.1 GCA_005888395.1 Actinomycetota bacterium
GCTTGTAGGTCGCGAACCTGCGGGCGAAGCCGATGGTGAGGACCCGCGGGTCGAGGGCGTCGTCGCACCACGCGACATCGGACTGGCTGAGCCCGCGCGTGAGTCGCGCGGCCCGCAACCGGGCGCGGACGAGCGTCACGAGCCGCTCGCGCCCGGTCTCGCGCACGCGCCACAGCTCGTCGTCGGCGGCGTCGTCGAGGCCGGCCCACCGGTCGGCCCCCGCCTCCTGCCACTCGGGCAGCACGTAGCGCCCGAGCAGGTCGACCATCTCGGGCGCGACCCACGTGTGGGCGTGCACGCCGTTGGTGACGTGGCCGATGGGAACATCCTCGACGGGGAGGTCGGGCCAGAGCGACGCGAACATCCGGCGACTGGTCGCTCCGTGCAGGCGAGACACACCGTTGGAGCGGCCGGCGAGGCGCAGGCCCATCACCGCCATGTTGAACGGCGCGTCCGGCGGCTCGCCGGGCTCGTGACCGAGCGACATGAGGTCGTCGAAGGGCACCTGGCACTCGTCGGACCAGCCCTTGAAGTAGCGCTCCATCAGCTCGCGCGGGAAGCGGTCGATGCCGGCGGAGACCGGGGTGTGCGTGGTGAACACGGTGCCGGCCCGGACGGCCTCGATCGCCTCGGCGAACGAGAGGACGTCGTCGGCCATGGCCCGGCGAATGCGCTCGAGCCCGAGGAAGCCGGCGTGGCCCTCGTTGCTGTGGAACACCTGGACGTCCTCGCCGAGCGCTTCGAGCACGCGCGCGCCGCCGATGCCGAGCACGATCTCCTGGCGCAGGCGGTGCTCGACGTCGCCGCCGTAGAGCCGGTCGGTGACGTAGCGCCCCTCCGCGTCGTTGGTCTCGACCCCGGTGTCGAGGAGGTACAAGGTGACGCGGCCGACCTCGGCCCGCCACACGCGGATGGCGACGGGTGTGCCGGCGAGGTCGACGAGCACGGGCGCGAGGTCGAGCGGCGTGAGTGGCATGCCGTAGGGATCGACGTCGACGTAACGCTCCTGCTGCCAGCCGTCGGCGTCGAGCTCCTGCCGGAAGTAGCCGTAGCGGTAGAGCAGCCCGACACCGAGGAGCGGGACGCCGAGGCCACTGGCCGCCTTGAGGTGGTCGCCCGCGAGGACGCCCAGCCCGCCCGAATACTGGGGCAGGGCCTCGGCGATCCCGAACTCAGGCGAGAAGTAGGCGACACGCCGGAGCGGCGACCCCTTGCGCCCCTGGAACCAGCGCGTCGAGGTGAGGTGCCGGCGCAGGCCGTCGTGGACCTCCCCCAGGAAGCGCATGAAGCCGGTGTCGGCGGCGAGCTCGTCGAGGCGCCGGCGTTCGACCAGCCCCAGCAGCCGGATCGGGTCGCGACCGGACGCGTCCCAGGCGTCGGGGTCGATCCAGCGGAAGACGTCGCGGGTGCGCTGGTCCCACGACCAGCGCAGGTTCATGGCCAGCTCCTCGACCGGCGCCAGCGCCTCGGGCAGCCGGGGCCGGACGGTAAAGCTCCGCAGCGCCCTCACAAGCGCGAGACCGTACCCGGGTCGGAGGGTTTCACCCGCTCCCGGGCCGTGGTAGCCCTAGGTGTGGTGATCGGCCGCGTCGTCATCCAGGACGTACGCCCGCGCACGCCCACGGGCGCCTTTCCCGCCAAGGCGGCGGTGGGCGAGCCGGTGACCGTATCGGCCGACGTGTTCCGGGACGGGCACGACGTGCTGGGCGCCCGGGCCCGGTGGCGCATGCAGGGGGAGCGGCGCTGGAACGACGTGCCCATGCGCGAGACCGGGAACGACCGCTGGGAGGCCGTCGTCCGCCCGCCGGCGGCCGGCATCCTCCAGCTCGTCCTCGAGGCGTGGACCGATCGCCTCGCCACGTGGCGACGCGACATCACGGTGAAGCGACAGGCGGGTCAGGACGTCGAGGTCGAGCTCGAGGAGGGTGCGCGCCTGCTCGACGAGGCCGCGACCCGCGCCCCGAAGCGCGACAGGTCGAAGGTCGACGCCGCTGCCGCGACCGCCCGCGACGCGACGCAGCCGGTTGCCCGCCGTGTTGCCGGGGCACTCGAAGCCGACGTCGTCGAGATCATGACCGGCACGCCCGACCCACGCGACCTCACGAGGGTCACGCCGCCCCCGATCCGGGTCGACCGCCGCCGCGCCCTTTCCAGCGCGTGGTACGAGCTGTTCCCGCGCTCCGAGGGCGGGTTCGAGGGCGCGGCGAAGCGCCTGCGCGCCGTCGCCGAGATGGGCTTCGACGTCGTGTACCTGCCGCCGATCCACCCCATCGGGCACACCGCCCGCAAGGGCCGCGACAACACCCTCGACGCCGGCCCCGACGACCCCGGCAGCCCGTGGGCCATCGGCTCGGAGGAGGGCGGCCACACCGCGGTCCACCCGGAGCTCGGCACGATCGAGGATTTCGAGCGCTTCGTCGCCGACGCCGAGGGCCTGGGCCTCGAGGTCGCGCTCGACTACGCGCTCCAGTGCTCGCCCGACCATCCCTGGGTGCGCGAGCACCCGGAGTGGTTCCACCACCGACCGGACGGCTCGATCAAGTACGCGGAGAACCCCCCGAAGAAGTACCAGGACATCTACCCGATCAACTTCTGGCCCGACGACGACGGCGACCGGGTCGCACTGTGGGAGGCGTGCCGGGACGTCCTCGAGTTCTGGATCGGGCACGGCATCCGCCTCTTCCGCGTCGACAACCCGCACACGAAGCCGCTCGCGTTCTGGGAGTGGATGCTCGGCGAGGTGAAGGAGGCACATCCCGACGCCCTGTTCCTCGCCGAGGCGTTTACGCGACCCAAGATGATGGCCAAGCTCGCCGAGGTCGGGTTCAGTCAGAGCTACACCTACTTCACGTGGCGCACCGAGAAGCGCGAGCTCGCCGAGTACCTCACCGAGCTCACCTCCCCGCCGCTCGCCGACTACATGCGGCCGAACTTCTGGCCGAACACGCCCGACATCCTCGGCGGCCCCCTCCGCGGCGGCACGCCCGCCGCATTCAAGATCCGTCTCTTGCTGGCAGCCACGCTCGTGCCCTCGTATGGGATCTACAGCGGCTACGAGCTGTGCGAGAACGAGCCCGCGTCCGAGGTGAACGAGGAGTACCTGCGCTCGGAGAAATTCGAGATCAAGCACCGCGACTGGGGCCGGGCCGACTCGCTGGCGCCGTGGATCGCGCGTGTCAACGACATCCGCCGCCGCCACCCGGCGTTCGCCGAGCTCCGCAACCTGCGCTTTCACGCGTCGCGCAACGACCGCGTGCTCGCCTACTCGAAGACCACTGGCGACGACGTGGTGCTCGTGGTGGTGAACCTCGACCCGACCCAGCCCCATCAGGACACCCTCGACCTCGACATGGGGGTGCTCGGCTGGCCGTGGGGCACACCGCTCGACGCCCACGACGAGCTCACGGGCGAGTCCTACACGTGGCGCACGTCGACGCCGTACGTGCGGCTCGACCCCGCACGCGAGCCGGCCCACGTCTTCCACCTGAGGCCCGCGAAGTGACGCTCAGCGCGCTCGAGCAGGACAGTCGGTGGTTCCAGCGGGCCGTCTTCTACGAGGTGTTCGTGCGGGGCTTCTACGACGGGAACGGCGACGGGAACGGCGACCTGCAGGGGTTGGCGGAGAAGCTCGACTACCTCGAATGGCTCGGCATCGACTGCATCTGGTTGCTCCCCTTCTACCAGTCACCGCAGCGCGACGGCGGCTACGACATCAGCGACTACTTCACGATTCTCCCCGAGTACGGCGATCTCGGCGACGCCGTCGCTCTCGTCGAGGAGGCGCACCGCCGCAACATCCGCGTGATCGCCGACCTGGTCATGAACCACACCAGCGACCAGCACCCCTGGTTCGAAGAGTCGCGGTCGTCGCTCAACAACCCGAAGGCCGACTGGTACGTCTGGTCCGACGACGACACCCGCTGGTCGGAGGCGAGGATCATCTTCGTCGACACCGAGCGCTCGAACTGGGCCTGGGAGCCGCGGCGCGAGCAGTACTACTGGCACCGTTTCTTCAGCCACCAGCCCGACCTCAACTTCGACAACCCCGAGGTCCAGCAGGCGATGCTCGACGTCGTCCGCTTCTGGCTCGACATCGGCCTCGACGGCTTCCGCCTCGACGCCGTGCCGTACCTCTACGAGCGCGACGGCACCAGCGGCGAGAACCTTCCCGAGACCCACGAGTACCTCAGGCAGCTGCGCAAGGAGGTCGACAGCACCCACCCCGGACGCGTGCTCCTCGCCGAGGCCAACCAGTGGCCGGCCGACGTCGTCGACTACTTCGGCGAGGGCGACGAGTGCCACATGTGCTTCCACTTCCCGCTCATGCCGCGCATGTTCATGGCCGTGCGCCGCGAGCAGCGCTACCCGGTCACCGAGATCCTGGCCCAGACGCCGGAGATCCCCGACGGGTGCCAGTGGGGGATCTTCCTCCGGAACCACGACGAGCTCACCCTCGAGATGGTCAGCGACGAGGACCGCGACTACATGTACAGCGAGTACGCCACCGACCCGAGGATGAAGGTCAACTTCGGCATCCGGCGGCGGCTCGCCCCCCTGGTCGACAACGACGAGCGGCTCGCGGAGCTGTTGCACGCGCTGCTGTTCAGCCTCCCCGGCAGCCCCGTCCTGTACTACGGCGACGAGATCGGGATGGGCGACAACATCTACCTGGGCGACCGCGACGGCGTGCGCACCCCGATGCAGTGGACGCCCGATCGCAACGCCGGGTTCAGCCGCGCCGACTTCGCCCGGCTCTACCTGCCGCTGCTGATGGACCCGGTGTACGGGTACCAGGCGCTCAACGTCGAGGCCCAGATGCGCGACACGAGCTCGTTCCTGCACTGGGTGCGGCGGATGCTGCAGGTGCGGCGCCAGCAGAACGAGGTCTTCGGTGTCGGCGCCTTCGAGGTGCTCGGCGCCGAGAACCCGTCCGTGCTCGCGTACGTGCGCCAGCTCGACGACCAGGCGGTGCTCTGCGTCAACAACCTGAGCCGCTTCGCGCAGCCGGTGGAGCTCCAGCTGGCCCGCTTCCAGGGCAAGATCCCCGTCGAGCTGATGGGACGGGTCGCCTTTCCCCGCGTGGGCGAGCTGCCCTACCTGCTCACGCTCGGCCCGCACGGCTTCTACTGGTTCGAGCTGGTGGACCCATGATCGAGCGCGACGTCCTCGCCAAGGAGCTCGTGGAGTTCCTGCCCCGGCAGCGCTGGTTCGGGGCCAAGGACCGCGACCTCGAGCACGTCGAGGTGACCCGCCTCGACGAGCTGCGGGCGCCGTGGCCGGCGCTGGTCCACGCGCTGGCGGAGGTCGACCTGGGCGGCACCGTCCAGCGTTACCAGGTGCCGCTCGGCCTGCGTCCGGCAGGCCCGTGGCCCGAGTTCCTGCACGGCGCGGAGCACGCGGTGGTGGGCGAGCTCGGCACGGCCGAGGGCCCGGCGCTGGTGTACGACGCGCTGCTCGACCCCGAGCTCTCGCTCGCGCTCGTGGGGATCGTCGTTCCCGACGAGCACGTGGAGCGGGTGCGGGTGATGAGCGTCGAGCAGACCAACTCGTCGCTCGTGTTCGACGACCGGCTCATCATGAAGATCTTCCGCCGCCTCGGCGAGGGCCCCAACCTCGACGTCGAGGTCACGCGTGCGCTGGCCGACGTCGGCTTCCCCTACGTCGCCGCGCCGGTCGCCGTGTGGCGTCAGGACGACCACGACCTCGCCTTCGTCCAGCGCTTCCTCAGCGGCGGCGTCGACGGTTGGGCGCTGTCGCTCACGTCCCTGCGCGACCTCTACGCGGAGGAGGCGCACCCGGCCCAGGCGGGCGGCGACTTCTCCGCCGAAGCCCGCCGGCTCGGCATCATGACCGCCGAGCTCCACCTCGACCTGGCCGCCGCCCTCGGCTCGTGGCCCGCCGACGTCGACGCGTGGGCCGACCGCATGGAGGAGCAGCTGGCCCGGGCGACGCACCCGATGCTGGCGGCGCCCGAGCTGCGAGCCCCGATCGAGCGGCTGCGCGGCGTGCGCGAACCCGGCGTGTCCATCCGCGTCCACGGCGACTACCACCTCGGGCAGGCCATGCGCACCGACGAGGGATGGTTCGTGCTCGACTTCGAGGGCGAGCCGACCCGGCCGCCCGAGGAGCGCCGGCTGCCGTCGTCGCCGTTCAAGGACGTGGCCGGCATGCTGCGCTCCTTCGACTACGCGTCCAAGATCGCGCTGGCCGAGCGGGCTGAGCCCGAACGTCACGAGGCGCTGGCGATGCTGGGGACGCAACCGGCGGTCGTTCCTCGACGGCTACAACGCCGGCGCGGCCAAGGGCGGGATCCTGCCCTCCGACCCCGAGTCGCGGCAGGTGCTCCTCGCCGCGTTCGAGCTCGAGAAGGCCGTCTACGAGGTCGCGTACGAGCAGGCCCACCGCCCGGACTGGGTCAAAATCCCCCTGGCCGCCATCGAGCGCCTCGCCAGCGGGCTCTCGGAGGGCTGATGCGGCTTCGGCCGGGGCCCTCGCGAGACCCCGACATCGAGCGACTCGTCGCGGGCGAGCACACCGATCCGCACGCCGTGCTGGGTGCCCATGCCGTCGACGACGGGATCCTCCTGCGCGCCTACCGCCCGGACGCGACCGCGATGCGCGTGCTGCCCGAGGGTGGCCGGCCCCGCAAGATGAAGCGCGTCCACGACGCGGGCGTGTTCGCCGTGCTGCTCGACGCCGAGAAGCTGGAGGACTACCGGCTCGATGTCAGCTACTCGGAGGACCGCACGTTCGTACTGGAGGACCCGTACCGCTTCTGGCCGACGCTCGGCGAGCTCGACCTCCACCTCGTGGGCGAGGGCCGCGACGAGGCGCTCTGGCACCACCTCGGCGCGCACGTGCGCGAGCACCAGGGCGTCGCCGGCACCTCGTTCGCGGTGTGGGCGCCCAACGCACGCGCCGTCCGCGTGGTCGGCGACTTCAACGGCTGGGACGGCCGGATCCACCCGATGCGCTCGCTCGGAGTGTCGGGGGTGTGGGAGCTGTTCGTGCCCGGTGTCGAGCCGGGAGCGCACTACAAGTACGAGCTCCTCACCCGCCAGGGCCACCTCAGGCTCAAGGCCGACCCGATGGCGTTCGCCACCGAGGAGCCTCCCGGCACATCGAGCATCGTGAACCGGTCGGCGTACCGGTGGTCCGACGCCGGCTGGATGGCGGCGCGCGCGGAGACGGCACTCCACCGGCGCCCGATGTCCGTGTACGAGTGCCACGTCGGCTCGTGGCGGCGTGCCCCCGGCGACCGGCCGCTCAGCTATCGCGAGCTGGCCGGCGAGCTGCCCGACTACGCGGCCCGCATGGGCTTCACGCACGTGGAGTTCCTGCCGCTGGCCGAGCACCCCTTCGGCGGGTCGTGGGGCTACCAGGTGTCGTCGTACTACGCGCCGACGGCGCGCTTCGGTCCGCCCGACGACCTCCGCCACCTCGTCGACGCCCTCCACCAGCGCGGCATCGGAGTCATCGTCGACTGGGTGCCGGCCCACTTCCCGCGCGACGACTGGGCGCTGGCACGCTTCGACGGCACGCCCCTCTACGAGCACGCCGACCCCCGCAAGGGCGAGCACCCCGACTGGGGAACGCTCGTGTTCAACTTCGGCCGGAACGAGGTACGCAACTTCCTGATCGCCAACGCCCTCTACTGGGCCGAGGAGTTCCACGTCGACGGCCTGCGCGTCGACGCCGTGGCGTCGATGCTCTACCTCGACTACTCGCGCGCGCCGGGCGCGTGGGTTCCCAACGAGTTCGGTGGGCGGGAGAACCTCGAGGCGATCGCCTTCCTCAGGGAGCTCAACGAGGTCGTCTACCGTCACCACCCGGGCATCGCCATGATCGCCGAGGAGTCGACGGCGTGGCCCTCGGTGTCGCGGCCCACCTACCTCGGCGGCCTCGGCTTCGGCTTCAAGTGGAACATGGGCTGGATGCACGACACCCTGGCGTACTTCTCCAAGGAGCCGGTGCACCGGGGCTGGCACCACAACCAGCTCACGTTCGGGTTGCTCTACGCGTTTACCGAGAACTTCGTGCTGCCGCTCAGCCACGACGAGGTCGTGCACGGCAAGGGGTCGTTGCTCGGCAAGATGCCCGGCGACCGGTGGCAGCAGCTGGCCAACCTGCGCTCGCTGTTCGCGTGGATGTGGGCTCATCCCGGCAAGCAGCTGCTGTTCATGGGCGCCGAGATCGGCCAGGAGCGTGAGTGGTCGCACGACCGCAGCCTCGACTGGCACCTGCTCGAGCACGACGGCCACTCGGGCGTGCAGCGGCTCGTCGCCGCGCTCAACACGCGCTACGCGGCCGAGCCCGCGCTCTGGCAGCACGACTTCGAGCCCGACGGCTTCCGCTGGATCGACGCCAGCGACAGCGCCAACAGCGTGCTCTGCTTCGCCCGCCTCGGCGACCAGGGCCGCGTGCTCGTGTGCGTGGCCAACCTCACGCCGGTCGTGCGCCGGGGCTACCGCGTGGGCGTGCCGGCGGCGGGCCGGTGGGAGGAGGTGCTCAATACCGACGCGGTCGAGTTCGGCGGGAGCGGCGTCGGCAACGGGGGAGAGGTGTGGGCCGAGCCGGTGCCGTGGCACGGCCTCGACCACTCGCTCGAGCTGGCGCTCCCACCGCTCGGCGTGCTCTGGCTGGCTCCTGCCGGTTGACGCCTGCCGCTACCGTCGGCGCGGCGTGAACACCGAGCTCGTCGTCCACGGCCACTTCTATCAGCCGCCTCGGGAGAACCCTTGGACCGAGGAGGTGTCGCGGGAGCCGTCGGCCGGCCCGTTCCACGACTGGAACGAGCGGATCGCAGCCGAGTCCTACCGGCCCAACGGGTTCGCCCGCATCGTCGACGACCACGACCGCGTCGTCGCCATCGTCAACAACTACGAGCGGCTGTCGTTCGACATCGGACCGACGCTCATGTCGTGGCTCGAGGACCACGCCGTCGAGGCCTATGAGCGCATCGTCGCGGCCGACGGCGCGGGCGGCGGGGCCATCGCCCAGGCCTTCTTCCACACGATCCTGCCGCTGGCGGCCGAGCGCGACGTGCGCACCCAGGTGCGGTGGGGGCTGGCCGACTTCCGCCACCGCTTCGGTCGCGACGCCGAGGGGATGTGGCTGCCGGAGACGGCCGTGAACGACGCCGTGCTCGCGGTGCTGGCCGAGGAGGGCGTGCGCTTCACGATCCTCGCCCCCGACCAGGCGGTGCGGGTACGCGCCCTCGACAGCGAGGAGTGGGACGACGTCACCGGCGGGTCGATCGACGTGAGCCGCCCGTACCGGTGGCTCCATCCGGCCGGCGACGGGCGCGGCGTCGACATCGTGTTCTACGACGGCCCGCTGTCGCACCTGGTGGCGTTCGAGCCCGTTGCCAGCCAGGCGCTCGTCGACCGGGCGGCCGCGGCCAGCGGCATGGTCTGCATCGCGACCGACGGCGAGACGTTCGGCCACCACCAGAAGTACGCCGACCGGGGTCTGGCCTACGCGCTCGCCGTGGAGGCGCCTCGCCGGGGGTTGCCGGTCACGACTGCGGCCGCCGCTCTGCGCGACAACCCACCCGGGCACGAGGTCGCGGTGCGCGAGAGCGCGTGGTCGTGCGCCCACGGCGTGGGGCGGTGGAAGGAGGACTGCGGCTGCACGACGCGCTCGCATCCGGGCTGGAACCAGCGCTGGCGGGCACCGCTGCGCGCTGCCCTCGACCTGTTGCGCGACTGGCTCGAGGACGTGTTCGAACGCCGTGGCGCCGAGGTGCTCAAGGACCCCTGGTCGGCGCGGGACGCGTACGTCAACGTCGTGCTCGGGACCCGTTCGCGCGACGAGTTCGCGGCCGAACACGTCACCGGCGACCCGGTGGACGCGTTCACGCTGCTCGAGTGCCAGCGGCACGCCCTGGCCATGTTCACGTCGTGTGGCTGGTTTTTCGCCGACCTCGGCGACCTCGAGACCGTGCAGGTGCTGCGCTACGCGGCACGGGCCATGGACCTCGCCCGCGAGCTGGGTGAGGACCCGCCCGAAGCCGAGTTCCTCGACGTGCTGACCGAGGCGCGCAGCAACGAGCCCGTGGCCGGCGACGGCCGGCGGGTGTGGCACCGGCAGGTCGTGCCGGCGCGCGTCACCGCCCAACGCGTCGTCGCCCACCTCGCGCTCGTCGAGCTACTCGAGCGGGGCGCGGCGCCCGGGCCGCTGGGCGGGTTCGACGTCGAGCACGCCGAGCACTACGACGGCGACCGGGGCGCGACCGCCTTCTGCGCCGGACGCGTCGTCGTCGTGCACCGGCGCACGGGTCGCCGTGCGGAGCACGTCTACGCCGCCCTCCATCTCGGCGGGCTCGAGGTTCTGGGCGCGATGCGGCCGGCCGACCGCGCCCGTGACGCCGGCGCGTTCACCCTCGTTCGGGAGACGTTCGAGTCGGGCAGCCCGGTGTCCGGCCTGGTGCGGTTGGTGTCGGAGGCCTTCGGGCCGACCGAGTTCGACCTCGGGTGGGCGCTGCCCGACGCCGCCGAGCAGATCCTCGAGGGCGCCGCGGGCGCGCTGACCGAACGGTTCGCCGAATCGTTCGAGCACCTGTACGAGGACAACCGAGACATGATCATGACGCTGGCCGCCGCCGGCTACGCCCTCCCGCGCGCGCTGCGCGCGCCGGCCGAGATCGCCCTCGCCCGCCGGTTCGAGGGCGAGGTCGCGGCTCAGGAGGGGTCTTGGGACCCGGTGGCCTACCGGAGCGCGGTCGAGGTGGTGCGCCTCGCCCACGACAACCGGCTGAGCATCGACACGCCCGGCGCGCTCGAGACGATGCAGCGCATCATCCTCGACGCCGTCGAGCGGGCGGTCGCAGAGCCCGACGACGAGGCCGTCGACCGCGCCCTCGCGCTGATCGACCTCGCGCGTGAGCTCCAGCTCTACCCCGACGTCGACGTGGCCCAGGAGCTCGTCTACGAGGCCCTGTTGGCCGGCGGCGCGCCCCCGCTCCGCCGCCTCGGCGACGCCCTCGGCCTCGCCGTCGATCACCTCGGAAGGCCCACCTAACGCGAATGAGGACGAGATGTCGGTCGGTTTTCGACCGGAATCTCGTCCTCGTGGACTCAACTAGCGGCGCGCAGGTCTCTCGCGGCGATCTCGGGGGGGATGATGTTGATGAGGACGCCGGTGCCGAGCTCGAAGCCGGCGCGCGTCGTGAGCTTCGGCAGCGCGTGCACGTGCCAGTGGTAGTCGTCGTGCACGCGGTACGGCGCCGAGTGGAACACCAGGTTGTAGGCGACGTCGCCGACGACCGCCCGCAGCCGGTGGAGCGCGTCGCGGATCGCCCGTCCGGTGGCGGCGAGGAGGGCGTCGTTCGCGGCGTGCAGGTGGGGGTCGTGGTCCTTGGGCACGACGAGCAGCTCGAACGGCGTGCCGCTCCAGAACGGGCACAGCACCACGATGTCACCGTCGTCGTGGATGACTCGGTGACCGACGACGACCTCGGCCTCCCAGGTCGTGCACAGCAGGCACGAGCCCGAGAACCGGGCGAAGCCCGCGAGCTCGTCGGCGATCTCGCGCGGGACGAACGGGATGCCCAGCAGCTGCGCGTGCGGGTGCTCGAGGGACGCACCGGCCTCGCGGCCTGAGTTCACGATCGCCTGGCTGTAACGCAGCCCGGGGTGGTTTGCGTGGGCCGCGATCCGGCCGCCCACGACGTACCGTGCTCCGGACCGAGCACCAGCACCTCGTGGATGCCGCTCGCCGGCGCCTGCATGAACACCGGGCCGCGATGCTCGACCGCCATCGGCTCGTCGCCGGAGAACGCGGGGTAGCGGTTGGGCACCACCCGCACCCGCCAGTCGCCGTTGGGCGAGTGGCTCTCGAACGACGGCGCCGCCTCCTCGTGGCCCGGACAGAACGGGCACCCGCGCTCCGGGTCGCCTTCACCCGCCAGCGACCGTGGTGCGAAGTCGTGCGGCCGCTCGGCCCGTTCCAGCACGACGGCGATCCACCGGCCGGTGAGGGGGTCGAGGCGCAGCTGACTCACTACTACTGACTGTACGGGAACGTCGCGGACGAGTGCGCGCAAGGCAGGGCTCGCTAACGTCGCCGTGTGGACCGCGGGGAGCAGGACAAGGCGCTGGCGCAGTACATCCGGCGTGATGTGTACCCCTATTCCGCGTTCTATCGCGCGCGATTGGACGAATCCGGCCTCCGGTCTCAGGTCACGCGCCGCGGCGACCTCGCTCGCCTGCGTCCGACCGTGCTCGACGAGGTGGAGGACCCGGGCACGCTCGTGCTCCGCCCGGAGGAGCACACCATCCAGCGCTACGGCGAGCCGGCCGTCGTCTGGAAAGTGTTCTGGTCGAAGCTGCTCGGGCGGCAGGCGGCGCTCAACGACGGCGTCATCGACCCCGCCTACAAGCCCGTGCACTGGCACTTCGACGCGGGGCTCCCCATCGCCTCGTCGGCCGAGGACCTCGAGCGGCTGGCCGAGCTCGGACGGCGCTGGCTCGAGCTCGCGGGCCTCACGCGCGCCGACCACGTGGTCGGCATCCTTCCGCCGGGGCCGAACCGCGACTACTGGGAGCTGGTGCTCGGGTGCCGCCGCGCCGGCGTGTCGTCGCTGCACCTCCCGCCCGTGCCGTCGGCGGCCGACCTCGAGGCTGCCAATCCGTCGGTGCTCGCAGGCCGGCCCGACGACCTCTCGGAGGCGCTGATGGCGTTCCGGCGGGGACGCCGGCCGCTGGCGACGCTGCACACCCTGCTCGCGGTAGGAGAGCCGCTGCGCCGTGACGAACGGGCGCATCTCCAGACCCTCGCCGGTCCCGACGTCGCCATCGTGGTCGCGTGGGCGCCCCCGGGGGCGCGCGCCCTGTGGTCGGAGTGCCGGGGCGGCGGTGCCGGCTATCACACGGCACCCGACACCGAGCTCGTCGAGACCCACCAGGGCACCGGCGAGTTGCTGTGGAGCGCCATCGGCTGGAAGGGCTCGGTCTTCCTCCGCCTCGCCACCGGTATGCGGGCCAACATCGACGAGTCGCCCTGCCCCCGCTGCCGTCGCACATCGCCACGCGTCGTGATCTGAGCGCGCCGTACGCTTGGGGCATGCCGGCGTACCTCGACCACGCCGCCACGACGCCGATGCGGCCCGAGGCGGTCGCGGCCATGCTGCCCTTCCTCACCGACCAGTTCGGCAACCCGTCGGGCTCGCACGCGTGGAGCCGCGCCGCTCGCCAGGCGATCGAGGAGGCCCGTGACGTGGTCGCCGCCTGCCTCGGCGCCCGTCCCGGCGAAGTTGTCTTCACGGGCAGCGGCACGGAGGCCGACAACCTTGCGCTGTTCGGGGTGCACGCCGTGCGCGGTGGCACGGTCGTCTGCACCGCGGTCGAGCATCACGCTGTGCTGCACAGCGTGCAGGCGCTCGGCGGGCGGGTCACCGGCGTCGATGGCGCGGGCACCGTCGACCTCGACGCGTTGTCGGACGCGCTCGACGACACCGTGTCGGTGGTCTCGGTGATGCTGGCGAACAATGAGGTCGGCACCGTCGAGCCGCTCGACGCGGTGGTCGCCGTGGTCCGGGAGGGGGCGCCCGGCGCCGTGCTCCACACCGACGCCGTGCAGGCCTTTCCCTGGGTCGACGTGGCCGCGCTGGCGGCCGGAGCCGACCTTGTCGCCGTCGCGGCTCACAAGTTCGGCGGGCCGAAGGGCGTCGGCGCGCTCGTCGTGCGCGAGGGCGTGAAGATGGCGCCCCTCCTGCACGGCGGCGGGCAGGAGCGCGACCGTCGCAGCGGCACCCACAACGTCGCCGGGATCGTGGCCATGGCCGCGGCCATGCGGGCCACCCTCGAGCATCGGGCCGACACCGTCGCCCGCATCGGCCCGTTGCGCGACCGGCTGGTCGACGGGTTGCTCGCCGCGGTCGAAGGGTCAGTCGAGACGGGCGACAGGGCCCGCAAGATCGCCGGCAACGCGCACGTGTCGTTCGACGGCGTCGAGTCCGAGGCGCTGCTCGTGCTGCTCGACGACGTGGGCGTAGCGGCGTCGGCGGGCTCGGCGTGCACCAGCGGCGCCGTCGAGCCGTCGCACGTGCTCGAGGCGATGGGCGTCGACCGCCGGCGGGCGCTGGGCGCGCTTCGGCTGTCGCTCGGCTGGCCGAGCACCGAGGCCGACATCGAGCTCGCGCTCAAGGCGGTCCCCGAGGCCGTCGCGCAGCTGCGGAGCGCGTGATCCGGTGAGAGTTCTGGTTGCGATGTCGGGCGGGGTGGACTCGTCGATGGCTGCCGCGCTCTTGCTCGAGCAGGGCCACGACGTGGTCGGCGCGACCATGCGCCTCTGGGACGGGGGGCCGGACACGCCCGGCTGTTGCTCGGTGTCGGAGATCGAGGACGCCCGCCGGGTCGCGCAGCAGCTCGGTATCGATCATTGGGTGTTCAACTTCATGGACGACTTCGAGCAGCGCGTCGTCGGGCCCTACGTCGCCGGTCACGCCACGGGCGAGACCCCCAACCCGTGCATCGAGTGCAACCGGCACGTGAAGTTCGCCCGTTTCCTCCGGCGCGCCGTGCAGCTCGGCTTCGACGGCATCGCGACCGGCCATCACGCGCGCGTCGAGCCCGCCGGTGGCCGGCACCGGCTGCGGCGGGGGGCCGACTCTGCGAAGGACCAGTCGTACGTGCTCTACGTGCTGGGCCAGCACGAGCTGGCGCGTTGTCAGTTCCCGGTCGGCGCGCTCACGAAGGCCGAGGTGCGGCGGCGGGCGACCGCGCTCGGGCTGCGCACGGCCGACAAGCCTGACAGCCAGGAGGTGTGCTTCGTCACGGCGGGCGGCGGACGCGAGGCGCTGCTGCGCGAGCGGATCCCGCTACGCGCCGGGCGCGTCGTCGACAGCGCGGGGGCGCTCATGGGTGACGTCGACGCCGTCGAGCTGGTCACCGTCGGGCAGCGACGGGGCCTCGGGGTCGCGAGCGGTGCACGCCGGTATGCGCTGGCCGTCGACGTCGCGTCGGCGACCGTTACCATCGGTCGCGCGGACGAGCTGCTGGTCGACGAGGTCGCGTTGCGCGATCTGACGTGGGTCGACGCGCCGGTGACAGGTCCGGTACTCGCCCAGTGCAGCGCCCACGCGCCCGCCGAGCGGGCGACGTTCGATGGCGCGGTCGTGCACTTCGCCATCCCGCGACGCCGCGTCGCACGCGGCCAGAGCGTCGTCCTCTACGACGAGATCGACGACTACGTCCTCGGCGGCGGCATCGCCGCATAGCCGGCGTCGAGGCCCTTTTGTCAGCAGGAATGCACCCCATGGGGTGAATTCCTGCTGACAGAACGCCGGAGGGGGTCAGGGCGCCGCGTAGCCGCGGGCCCTCGCCTCGGCGACGACGGCGCCGGGGCGGGTCGGGGTGAACAGCAGGCGCCGGGCGTGGACCGTCTCGCTGCGACGACCGCGAGCTCGCGGGCGGGCGACGGCGAGCTCGTGGTCGTCGCGCAGGCGGAGCTCGAGGGCGAGCCCGAGCGCCCGCTGGGTGAGGTCGAGCGCGTCTCCTGCCGTTGCCGGCGCGGGCCCGAGCGCCTCGACGAGCTGGCGCCGGAACAGCACCGGATCGGCCAGCGCGAGCGGGTCGTGGAGCACGACGCCGGCCGGGACGAACACCACCCACCGGCGGGCCAGCTCGTGGAGCGAGCGCGCCAGCACGGCCGACGCCGGCAGGAGCAGCAGCGCCAGCGCGCCCGGCACCCATCGCCGGTCGGCGAGCAGCAGTGGACCGGCCGCGGCCCCGCCCGCCACGATCGCCCACGCGAGCGGGAGGGGGCCGAGGAGCAGCGGGCCGGGCGCGCGCAACGGGAAGCGGCGCTCGTCCGGGTAGGCGGTGCCGTTCACGAACACGACCGCCGTCTCCGGCGCCAGCGCGACGGCCGATGTCGCGACCGCCCACGCCGGCGCGAGCACGCGCGACGCGACGCCGGAGTGGTGGGTGACGAGTGCGGCGACCACCGCGCCGAGCACGGCGGGGGCGGCGACGCGCAGCGCGGTGAGCCCGCTCGGGCGCGGCACGAGGGTGCCGACGAGCACGCCCGCCCATCCCAACCACAAGCCCACCGACGCGACATCTCGTGGCGCGGCCGACCACGAGGACATCGCGTGCGCGAGCACGGTGCCGGTCGTGAACGGCAGCGCCGCCCACAGGACGCGCACCACCCACGGCAGCGGCCGGCTGGTGGGCATGGCTCCGTACAGTAGGGTGCGGCAATGGTGAGCCGAGCGCTCGAGCGGACGGGTTCCGACCGGCACCCTCCGCCGTTGACGTCGGGAGTCGCCACGTCGATCGGCAGCCTGCCCCACCGCGATGCGCACGAGGCGGCCGCGTTCGTGATCGCCACCCACGCCGACCTTCCCGCCGCGCCCCAACTGCCGCGGCGTTCGCCACGCGAGCGGATGGTGGCGCAGGGCGCGGCCGGCATCGATGGCGTGACCGTCGACGCGACGGGCGTGGTGCGAATCACGCACGCGCTCTGCACGGAAGCTCTGGTCGCATCGACCTTCGACGACGGCTGGGGCGGGACGCTCGCGTTCCTCGACGTGATCGCGGGCCGCCGGAAGCCGGTGAAGCTACAGCTGACCGGGCCCGTCACCCTGGGCCTCGCGCTCCTGCACGCGGGCGCAGACGCGTCCGTCGCCTTCCGGGTCGCGGGCCGGGCGGTCGCGGCGCGGGCGGCGGCCCTCGTCGACCTCGCCGGCTCGGTCGCCCCCGGCGTGCCGCTCGTCGTCTTCCTCGACGAGCCGGGCCTGGGGGCAGCGGGACATCCGGGCTTCCCGCTGCCGGCGGAGCACGTGGTCGACCTGCTGGCGGGCAGCCTCGCCGCGGTGGGGCCCTCGGTCACGACGGGAGTTCACTGCTGTGCCAACAGCGGGTGGCAGCTGGCGCTGCGCGCCTCGCCCGATGTCGTGTCGCTGCCGGCCACCGCGTCGGTCACCGACCACGCGCCCGTGCTGGCGTCGTTCCTCGAGTCCGGCGGTTGGGTGGCATGGGGGGCGGTACCGACCAGCGGCCCGGTCGGCGACGAGCCCGACCCGTGCTGGCGGCGGCTGGTCGGCCTGTGGTGCGAGCTCATGCGCGCCGGTTGCGACGCCGGGCTGCTCCGTCGCCAGGCACTGGTCACCCCGGCATGCGGTTTGGCCGAGCACGGCGTGACCCAGGCGGCACGCGTGCTCCGCCTGACGACGCAGATCGCCGAGCGGGTCCAGGACCAGGCGATCGCCTCGCGCCTGTCGGTTGGCGCGTAAGTCCGCCGACCCGTCGGCACGCGCGGCCGAGCTGCGCGAGCTGATCGAGTACCACAACCGTCGTTATCACGAGCTCGACGACCCCGAGATATCCGACGCCGACTACGACGCCCTCGTCCGCGAGCTGCGCGCTGTCGAGGAGGCCCATCCCGATCTCGTGACACCCGACTCGCCGACCCAGCGAGTGGGCGCGCCGCCGTCGCCCGCGTTCGCGCCGGTGCGCCACCGGGTGCCGATGATGTCGCTCGAGAACGCCTTCTCGTTCGACGAGCTGGTGGCGTGGGGCCACCGCATGGAGCGCTACATCAGCGGCGACGTCGACTACGTGTGCGAGCCCAAGATCGACGGTGTCGCGATCTCCCTCCTCTACGAGGGTGGTCGCTACGCTCGCGCCGCCACGCGCGGCGACGGCGTCACCGGCGAGGACGTGACGGAGAACGTGCGCACCATCGACGTCGTCCCCGAGCGGCTCGCGGGCAGGCGCCCGCCCTCGGTGCTCGAGGTACGGGGCGAGGTCTTCATGCCGATCTCGGCCTTCGAGCAGCTCAACCGGGCCCAGGGCGAGGCGGGGCTGCGACTGTTCGTGAACCCCCGCAACTCCGCTGCCGGCTCCCTGCGCCAGAAGGACCCGAAGATCACTGCGAGCCGCGAGCTGTCGTTCTTCTGCTACCAGGTCGGCGTGATCGAGGGGGGGCACACGTTCGGGCGCCACTCGGAGTCGCTCGAGTGGCTGCGGTCCGCCGGGTTCCCGGTGAACCCCGAGATCAAGCGGGTCGCCAGCCTCGACGACGTCTTCGGCTTCTGCCAGCACTGGCTCGAGCATCGCCACGACCTCGACTACGAGATCGACGGGGTGGTCGTCAAGGTCGACGATCTCGCCCAGCGGCGCGAGCTGGGGGCGACGAGCAAGGCGCCGCGGTGGGCGATCGCGTTCAAGTTCCCGCCCGAGGAACGCACCACGCTGCTGAAGGACATCATGGTGTCGATCGGACGCACCGGGAAGGCCACGCCGTTCGCGGTGCTCGAGCCCGTCTTCGTCGGCGGGTCCACCGTCCAGCTCGCCACCCTGCACAACGAGGACCAGGTGCGGATCAAGGACGTGCGCCCGGGTGACACGGTGAACGTGCGCAAGGCGGGCGACGTGATCCCGGAGGTCGTGGGGCCCGTGCTCTCGCTGCGGCCGAAGAACCTCGCCGCGTGGTCGTTCCCGTCGGTCTGCCCGGCGTGTGGTGGCCCGCTCGTCCGGCTCCCCGGAGAGAGCGACACGTTCTGCACCAACGCCGACTGCCCGGCGCAGCGCGACGCCCGCATCGTCCACTTCGCGTCGCGCGGTGGCATGGACATCGAGGGTCTCGGCGAGAAGACGGTCCGGCTGCTCACGAGCCGCGACCTGCTGCGGGACGTTGGCGACATCTACTCGCTGCGCGCCGGCGACCTCCTCGAGCTCGAGGGCTTCGCCGAGGTGTCGGCGCGCAACCTGCTCGCCGCCATCGAGGCGTCGAAGGCGCGGCCGCTCGCCAACCTCCTCATCGGGCTGGGGATCCGCCACGTGGGCGGGGCGGGCGCACAGGTGCTCGCGCGCCAACTCGGTCACCTCGACCGCATCATCGCCGCTTCGGAAGACGCGCTGAACGCGGCGGAGGGTGTGGGCCCGGTCATCGCGGCCAGCGTCCACGAGTTCTTCGCCAGCGGGCACAACCTTGCCGTGGTCGAGAAGCTGCGGGCCGCCGGTGTCAACTTCGCCGGTCCGGAGGCACCCGACGTCGCCCAAACGCTGGCGGGCATGTCGGTCGTGGTGACGGGGACCCTCGAGAGCCTCTCCCGGGAGGCGGCGGAAGAGGCCGTCAAGGCGCGGGGCGGCAAGGCGCCGGGGAGCGTGTCGAAGAAGACCAGCTACGTCGTGGTGGGCGAAGGGCCCGGCGCGGCCAAGCTCAC